>CAIYCP010000430.1 GCA_903924715.1 uncultured beta proteobacterium | reverse complement strand
TGGGAGGCGAAAAAAAACTATACGTTTGAATAAAGTGCACATCGCTCGCCGTTGGACCGACCAATTCATCAAAGCGGCCGCCCGAGATGCCCCAGTGTGAGATGACCGGTATGTTCCAACCCATGCGTTCGCGAGACTTCATCATCTGTGCACCGGGTGCGGCATTGGCGACTAAAATCAAGGCGTCAGCACCTGCGCTTTTTAAACGATTCAACTGTGGCGTGACATCGATGTCTGATTGCTCAAGTTTCTCGACTCCGGCGATGGGCAAATTGACTGCAGCCGCTGCGGCCTTCAGACCTTTTTCATTTGATTCACCCCAAGGGTTGTTGACCAGAATCAAACCAGGTTTTTTCGAGTTGTATTTGCTCATCGCGTATTGAATGAGTGCAACATCAACTAAATCATCTTGTGCCGAAACGCGAAATACATAATTTGGATTCGCGCCGTTTTTAGTAATGTTAGTGCCAGCAGCCCAGACGCCAATCAGCGGTTTTTTATTTTGGTTGGCAATGGGCACGATTGCCAAAGAAACAGGCGTATCGATTCCGCCGAATAATGCCACGACTTTTTCATTTGAGATGAGCTCGCGCGCAGCGGTCACCCCCTTCGGTGGGCTCGATTCATCATCCCGCTTAATGAGCACGAGCTTGTCGCCCAGCACGCCGCCTTTCGCGTTGATTTCGTCAATGGCAATGGTCAAACCACGTGTGATCGCTTCGCCAGATTGCGCCGATTGCCCTGTGAGTGCTGCAACCAGACCGATTTTGATATCTGCGGCCTGGGCGCCGATGCTCAAACTGATGGCGGTCAACGCTGTCAACTTGGCGCCAAAACGAATAAAGCGTGAGTATGTCATTGCATGATCCTCAAAAATTGAACGGTTAAAAGACGTTGCGTAAAGCGGTGTCGGCACGGAATTTGCTTGAAGGTTAAGAACACGGACGCAGCCTGGGACAGTTTGGCTAGCAGTTCCGTTACCCGACTAGTTAAAAACCTTTCAACCGAATGGAATTCACCGACGATGCAACAAATTCCCCTACTGGACCTCTCGAGCTACTATCAATCAGCGGGCTCGACACCAGATCTAAAGCAATTGTTGTGCCAAGTAGATCAGGCCCTGTGTGAGATCGGTTTTTTGTGCATCAAGGGCACACCTTTGACGCAACAGATTGTTCAGCATGCGCAGGCGGTGGCGACGAGATTTTTTGACTTGCCGGTAAGCGATAAAAATACAGTCAAGGCGCTGAAGCATGCCAATCGCGGCTACACGGGGCTCGCTGAGCTTGGGTTGTCGTACTCAATGGATGCTAGCGATTTGAAACAAGATCGTCAGGCCCCGCCTGATTTGTTTGAGCGCTACCGCATTGGGCCCGTCGATGTATTCGCGACTGAGTTGATGGCACAGTATGGTGAGACGGCCTATGCGCCGAATATCTGGCCAGAAGGTCCGGCTGAATTTAAGGGGGTGATGCAGTCTTACTACCAGCAAGTGAATCAACTGGCGCAAGATCTACTCGGGATATTTGCCTTAAGCCTGGGCTTAGAACGCCAGTGGTTTGCCAATAAAGTGGATCACAGCATGGCGTCGTTGGCGATCAATCATTATCCGGCCCAGACTCAGCCGGCCTTGCCCGGACAGCTGCGCGCTGGCCCGCACACAGATTACGGCACGCTCACGATTGTTGCACCGACTTCTGCGCCCGGTGGTTTACAAATCCGCACCAAAAACGGGACATGGCAAGACGTCAGCGTTGAGCCAGGCACCTTTGTGGTGAATATTGGCGACATGATGGCGCAATGGACAAACGATCGCTGGGTGTCGACGGTGCACCGTGTCGCAAACCCAAGCGCGGCGGATGGCTTGGCGAGTCGCCGTTTGTCTTTGGTCTTTTTTCACCAACCCAATCCGGACGCCTTGATTGAGTGCATCCCGACTTGTATTGACCCTGGGCAGATCGAAAAATACCGACCGGTGAATGCGGGTGAGTACATCACCGCAAAAATTAATCGACATTTTAAAAGTTACTTAGCGGCTTAATAGATTTGACCTTGAACGGCTTGGCGTTCTGCCTAATGACGGCGGCCCCGGGGTTTACCTGCCTTCGCCCGCGTCCCGGATCGGTCAATTAACCCTGTTAATAGCAGGGGTCTTGGGTCAAAATAACCTATAAATTCGGGTAATAAATATATAATTCACGGCAAACCTATCCGAAGACGCTGCATGCTGTCTTTTGTGCGAATATTGTTGGTCATCACTCACTCGAGGCACTTTCCATGGAACTTAAAGTAAACGGCACAGTACACAATGTCGACGTTGAGCCAGATATGCCTTTGTTATGGGCTTTGCGCGAGGTGCTGGGTTTGACCGGAACCAAATATGGTTGCGGTGTGGCTCAATGCGGCGCCTGTTCGGTGCAACTCAACGGTGAGCTGGTGCGCTCCTGTTCGATTCCGGTAGCCAGTGCCGCGGGTCAGGCGATTACGACTGTTGAAGGTATTTCAAAAGATACCAGTCACGCCGTGCAACAAGCCTGGATTGCACTTGATATTCCTCAATGTGGCTACTGCCAATCGGGGCAGGTGATGGCCGCGGTGTCATTACTCAAGCGTGTACCTAAGCCCACTGATGCAGACATTGATGCAGCGATGACGAATATCTGCCGTTGCGGTACGTATCAACGTATTCGCGATGGTATTCACGTTGCAGCCGGACAAAAACAGTTGGCTGATGTTCTCAACGATTACGCCACTGCTGGCGTCGCGAAAGCGTAAGGGGACAGAACATGACAACAAAAATTATTCAATCTCTCCGCGCGCAAGCGATCACTGCAACGCAAAATCAGCGCCTCTCAAGACCCGGGCGCCGTCAATTTTTAATTGGTACTGCCGCCGTCGGTGCGGGCTTGGCCCTTGGTTTGACGAGCTCGCGCTCGGCGCTCGCACAAGCGACTGCACAACCGCTCTCGGCAGAAGAGGTGAATTTGTGGGTGGTCATCAAACCTGACGACACCGTCGTGATTCGTATTGTCCGTTCTGAGATGGGTCAAGGGACTCGTACAGGTTTGGCGCAGTTAGTGGCAGAAGAACTTGACTGTGATTGGAAAAAAGTAACTTACGAGGCACCGTCAGCAGGTCAAAACTTGGCACGTAAGCGTGCTTGGGGTGCGATGGCGACTGGCGGTAGTCGCGGTATCCGTGACTCGCACGACTATGTGCGTCGTGGTGGCGCTGCAGCGCGGATGATGTTGATGCAGGCTGCTGCCGATCAATTCAATGTGCCGGTTGCTGAGCTGACCGTGAGCAACGGCGTCATTACGCACACGAAGTCTGGTCGTACGGTGAATTACGGCAAGGTTGCGGATGCGGCTGCAAAGCTCACACCGCCCGAGTCAAAAAGCATTGTGTTGAAAAAGCCTCAAGAATGGAAAATCGCCGGAACAGCCGTGCCTCGTTTGGATACGGTCGATAAAGTCAACGGCGCGAAAGTCTTTAGCATTGATTTGCGTCTACCTGGAATGTTGTGCGCCGCAGTTAAAAGCTGTCCAGTCTTTGGCGGCAAGCTCGTCAGTTTTGATGAGTCAAAAATTAAAGCGATGCGTGGCGTTAAAGGTGCCTTGAAGGTCAATGACTCGACAGTGGCGGTGGTGGCCGATACGTGGTGGCGTGCCAAGACAGCGTTAGACAATTTGCCTATTGATTGGGATTTAGGCCCAAATGCAAAAGCCTCAAGTACAACAATCGCAGCGGGCTTGAAAGAGGGACTCACTGCAGAAGGCGATTTTTGGCAGCGTAAAGAAGGCGATGCGCCGGCTGCCATTAAAGCTTCAGCCAAAGTCGTTGAGGCCGTGTATAGCAGTCCGTTTGTCGCCCACGCCACAATGGAACCCATGAACTGCGTCGTGCAGATCAGTGGTGATCGTGCCTACGCTTGGGTGCCCACGCAAAATGCCGAGGCTTCAATCGCGGCGCTCTCTGAAGCGTCGGGTTTGCCCTTGGCAAATTGCGATATTCAAACAATGGATCTAGGCGGTGGCTTAGGGCGTCGTGGCGGCACGCAAGACTTCATGCATCACGCCGTAGCGATTGCCAAAAAATATCCAAATACCCCGATCAAGATGGTCTGGAGTCGCGAAGAAGATATGACGCACGACTTCTATCGTCCGATTTCGATGGCGAAAATGTCGGCGGGCTTAGATGACAAGGGCAATCTGACTGGCTTCCAGATTCGTGTATCGGGCCAGTCGATCAATGCGTATTTAAGCCCCTCTGCCATTAAAAATAATAAAGATGTTCGACAGTTGCAAGGGTATTACGAAGAGCCGGGTGATGCGCAACTTGGTTACACCTTCCCTAACTTGTTAACCGAATATGTGATGCGCAATAGTCACGTGCCGGTGGGTCCTTGGCGCGGTGTCAATACTAATCAAAACGGTATTTACATGGAGTGCTTTATTGAAGAGTGCGCGCGTGCAGCGGGTCGTGATTCGCTTGCCTTTCGTCGTGATCTCATGAAGAAGCATCCGAAACATCTGGCGGTCTTGGATGCGGTCGCGCAAAAAGGCGATTGGGGTAAAGCCCTGCCGGCCGGCCGCCATCGCGGTATCGCCCAGTTTATGGGCTATGGCAGTTACTCGGCGGCTACGGCTGAGGTATCTGTTTCAAGCAGCGGCCAAGTTAAGGTGCATCGTATGGTGTTTGCCTTGAACTCGGGTCATTTTGTGAACCCGTCGCAAGTCAGAGCGCAGATCGAAGGTTCGGTCGTGATGGCGTTGTCTGCAATCTTTAACGAAGACATCACGATTGAAAATGGGCAAGTGAAAGAAACGAATTATCACGCCTATCCTTTAGCCAAACTTAAAGATATTCCAAAGGTCGAGTGCGTGTTGGTACCGACCTATGATTTTTGGGGTGGCGTGGGCGAACCGACCATTTGCGTCGTGGGCCCTGCAGTGTTGAATGCGATTTTTGCGGCAACGGGTAAGCCAACACGTGATCTGCCGCTGCGTAAGCATGGCTTTACGTTGGTTTAGTACGGATTACTTTTTTATAAATAGCTTTTTCACGATAAAAACTTCGGAGCTCATCCATGGCGATTCAGTTAACTGTTAACGGCAAAGCGCATAGCGTTGATGTCGACCCAACCACCCCTTTGCTGTGGGTGATCCGCGAGCAAGTGGGTTTAACCGGCACTAAATACGGCTGTGGTATCGCGCAATGTGGCGCCTGTACCATCATGATGGATGGCGCAGCTATTCGTTCATGTGTATTGCCTGTCAGCGCTGCGGTGGGCAAGCAGATTCAAACCATTGAAGGCTTGGCTAAAGACGGCAAAATGACGCAGTTACAGCAAGCTTGGATTGAGCATCAAGTGCCGCAATGTGGCTTTTGCCAATCGGGCATGTTGATGGCTGCCACTGACTTGCTCGCTAAAAATGCTAAGCCGACTGATGCAGATATCGATGCGGCCATTACGAACATTTGTCGTTGTGGCAGCTTTCAAGAAGTGCGCGCCGCCATCCACTCAGTTGCTAAAGCTTAAGGAGTCAAATATGAACGCACGCGTCCCGAATCCCTCACGTCGTCAGTTTATTGTTGGCACGACTGCAGTCAGTAGCGGCCTGGCACTAGGCTTGCAAATTCCTTTTATGGGCTCAGCGCAAGCCGCAGAGTCCACGCCTGAAATCGGTGCTTGGGTGGTGATCAAGCCTGATGATACGGTCATAGTGCGCGTTGTGCGCTCAGAGATGGGCCAAGGCACGATTACTGGTTTGGCTCAAATGGTCGCTGAAGAACTTGAGTGCGCCTGGAGCAAAGTCACAGTTGAATATCCAACGCCCGGTGAAAGCCTCAAGCGTAAACGCATTTGGGGTGATTTCTCGACCGGTGGTAGCCGCGGTATTCGCACGTCAGAGCAATATGTTCGCAAAGGTGGCGCAGCAGCCCGTTTGATGCTGGTGCAAGCCGCTGCAGATGAATGGAAGGTCCCTGTTGCAGAATGTGTGGCCGCTGAAAGCGTGATCACCCATAAACCGAGCGGTCGTAAAGTCAGTTTCGGTAAAGTTGCTGAGGCGGCATCAAAGCTTGCGGTGCCAACTGAAATCACTCTGAAAGATCCCAAAGAGTGGAAGATCATCGGTAAGCCCTTGAATCGCATTGACACCTTCGCAGACAAGGTCACGGGTAAGCAGGTCTATGGCATGGATTTAACAATGCCTGGCATGTTGGTCGCGAATATCAAAGAATGTCCGGTGTTTGGTGGCAAAGTGAAAAGCTTTGATGACAGCAAGGCTAAGAGCATCAAAGGCGTCAAGAAAGTCATGAAGGTGGGTGAGACGGCAGTAGCGGTGGTTGCCGAGACGTTCTGGATTGCCAAGACGGCGCTTGATCAAGTTGAGATCGTCTGGGATGAAGGCCCAAATGCCAAAGTTTCAAGTGCTTCAATCGCCAAAATGCTTGAAGAAGGCTTGACGGCAGAGCAAGCGTTTGTGGGTAATACCCGCGGCGATACTAAAGCTGCGCTTGCCTCTGCTGTCAAAAAGACCGAGGCAACTTATTTTTACCCTTTCTTGAATCATGCGCCCATGGAGCCGATGAATGCGACGGCGAAGTGGACGTCAGAGCGTTGTGAAGCCTGGGTGCCTACGCAAGACGGCGAGGCCTCCTTGGCTGCGGTGATTGAGGCCTCGGGTTTAGCGGCTGAAAAATGTGAGGTTTATAAAATCAATTTGGGTGGCGGCTTTGGTCGTCGTGGTGCGTTTCAAGACTACACCACCCAAGCAGTCAAGATCGCTAAAGAAATGCCAGGTACGCCGATCAAGTTGATCTGGACCCGCGAAGAAGACATGACCCAAGGTCGTTACCATCCGGTCATGATGTGCAAGCTGACAGGGTCCTTTGACAAGGACAAAAATCTGACGGGCGTACACATGCGTTTGTCGGGTCAGTCGATCTTGGCTGCCGTGCGTCCCGCGGTTGTTGAGCAGCAAAAGGGTCGCGACCCCTTGGTGTTTCAAGGCGTCTTTGACGGTGGCGAGCACGGGTTTGGTTACGAGTTTCCAAATCAGTTGATGGATCACGCGATGCGTAATACGCACGTGCCACCAGGCTTTTGGCGCGGTGTGAACGTCAACCAGAACGCGGTATTTATCGAGTGCTTTATGGATGAACTCGCTGAGGCGGCAGGTGTAGATGCTGTCGAGTTTCGTCGTAAGTTCATGGGCAAATTCCCGCGCAATCTTGCAGTGCTCAATGCGGTGGCTGATGGCATTGGTTGGAACAAGCCTGCAGCACCTGGTGTGCATCGTGGTGTTGCACAGATGACGGCGTTTGGCAGCTACGTAGCGGCTGCGTGTGAGTTGTCCGTAACAGATGGCACAAAAGTGAAGATCCATCGTATTGTTGCTGCGACCGACTGCGGCTATGCCGTCAATCCTGCTCAAATCAAACGTCAGGTTTCGGGCTCGTTTGTATACGGCTTATCGGCACTGTTCGAAGAAGAGTGCACGGTTAAAGACGGCAGAATCGAGCAAAAGAACTTTGATACCTTTGGTTCGATTCGCATTGCGCAGATGCCTAAAGTTGAAACGATTATTTTGGAAGGTGGCGGCAAAGAGTGGGGCGGTATTGGCGAGCCCACGATTTGTGTCGCAGCACCCGCTGTGCTCAACGCGCTTTATCGCGCAACGGGCAAGCGTTTCCGTAATGTGCCTTTGAAAAATAGCGGAATCACGTTGGTATGACGAGAGGGGGCGTTGGGTGTTTGGTCGCGCTATGTATTTGGCTTGCCAACCCCAACCCCCTTTTTGCGCAGGTTTTTGTAGGTGATCAGATTCAGGTCTCCCTGTCGGGCCAGGCTGGTGATGCAGTACGTGGACGTGCCTTAGTGTTGAGTCGTCAGGGTGGCTTGTGTATTTTGTGTCACAGTGGCCCTTTTCCGGAAGAGCGGTTTCAAGGCACGTTGGCACCTGATCTGGCAGCGAGTTCTGCTGCATTGTCGCCTGCGCAGTTGCGTGCCCGAATTGTAGACGCCAGCCGCTTTAATCCGGACACCATCATGCCTTCGTACTTTCGTACAGAGAGCGGCGCGCGGGTCGCGCCACAATTTGCTGGAAAAACAATTTTGACGGCACAAGAAATTGAAGATGTCGTCGCCTTTTTAGTGAGCTTAAAACAGTGAGCCTGACCCGGAGAGTCTTTGTGATCAGCGCTGCGGCCGCCAGCGTGTTGCCGGCCGTGAAGGCGTTTGCGACAGTTGATGATGCAACGCAGGCTGTGGACAAGATTTTGGGAAATCAAAAAGCCAAGGTTGGGCGTGTGACCTTGGAGATCCCCCCCCTGGTTGAAAATGGCAATCTGGTGACGATGAAAGTTGCAGTCGAGAGCCCTATGACTGAAGCAGATTATGTACGCGCGATCCACATCGTGGCTGAAGGCAATCCCTTGCCAAATGTGGTGAGCTTTTATTTATCTCATCGTGCGGGGCTTGCGGCGATCACGACGCGCGTGCGTCTAGGTGATTCGCAGCGCGTGAGGGCAATTGCGCAAATGAGTGATGGCTCTTTTTGGCAGGGTGATGCAGCGACGTTAGTGACGCTTGCAGCCTGCACGGAGGTGTAACGTGAGCAAGACTTCTCGCACACTCGTCACGATGCCGACAACGGCCAAGAAAGGTGAAGTTCTCGAAATCCGGATCATCGTGCAGCACGATATGGAATCTGGTTTTCGTCATACCGAAACGGGCCAGCGTGTGCCCCGAGACATCATCCGAGATTTTCTTTGTATCTACAACGGCGTTGAAGTGTTTCGCGTTGAGTTGCATCCTGCGATGGGCGCCAACCCGCTGATTATTTTTTCGACAGTCGCAACTGAAAGTGGCACGCTTGAGTTTAAATGGTCTGGCGATAATGGCTATGCCTCAAGTACCTCTAGCAAACTCACTGTGACTTGACGCGTTTGAGCGACTTGCTACCTAAGATAATAAAAGCTCTGGTGATATGTGCCATGAGTGTGGTCTTATCAGTCGTGACTGTATCAAGGGCGGCTTCGCCGAGCGCTGAGCGACAATCAAGCTACGCGCTCATGTCTGCCGACACGAAAGCAATGCAAGACGATCCGCTGTTGAACCCTGCGACTTTTGCGGTGTTGGATGGTCAGGCCTTATGGCAAGAGTCAGCGGGCAAGAAGAACCGATCATGTGCAACTTGCCATGGCGATGCGACGACATCGATGAAAGGGGTTGCGGCAAGTTTTCCAAAGTTCAGCTCTGCCAAGGGTTCTCTTGTTAATCTTGAGGGGCAGATTAACGATTGTCGGGTCACGCATCAAGACGCTGAACCTCTCGCCTTCGAGAGTAAACCTCTTTTGTCGTTGTCAGCTTTTGTGGCGACGCAGTCTAAAGGTATGCCAATAACAGTCGAACGCAATGCAGCGAATGCAACGTCGCTCGATGCGGGTCAGCACTTGTTTAATCAGCGGATGGGCCAACTTAATTTGTCGTGCGCGCAATGTCACGCCGAGCGTGCGGGTCAAAAATTAGCAGGAAATCCTATTCCACAGGCACACCCAACGGCCTACCCAATTTATCGACTCGAATGGCAGGCGGTGGGTTCGCTGCAGCGGCGTTTGCGTAATTGTTTAACGGGCGTGCGAGCCGAGCCCTATGCCCTTGGTTCGAAAGAACTGCTTGACCTCGAGTTATTTTTAGCCTGGCGCGCGCGCGGCATGCTTCTCGAGACTCCAGGCGTGCGGCCCTAACAAGTGATGCAGAGACTTTAATGAAACGTCGCCAATTCTTAAATCAGAGTGCTGCACTACTCGCCGGCGGCCTGGCTTTTCCGAGCCTTGTACGCGCTGACCTGAAAGCGGCTCGTGTAGTGGTGGTGGGCGGGGGTTACGGCGGTGCGACTGCGGCAAAGTACCTTCGGCTCTTGTCGGATGCGAGTGTGTCGGTCACGTTGATTGAGCCTGAACCGTTTTTTATTTCTTGCCCGCTATCTAACTTGGTGTTGGGTGGCTCGCACACGCTCTCAGAATTAACAGTGTCCTATGAGAGCTTGCAAAAGCAGCATGGCATTTCTTTAATTAAAGATTGGGTCACTTCAATCGATCGAATTAAAAAACAGGTCCAATTAAAGTCAGGCCAAGTGCTCGCTTACGACAAACTCGTCTTGTCGCCTGGGATTGGTTTGATGATGGATAGCGTTGAGGGCTTGAGGCAGGCCAATGATTCGGGTGTGACCTTGCAAGCCTGGAAGGCGGGCGCTGAAACACTTGCGCTACAAAAGCAATTGCAACAGATGCCTGATGGCGGTGTTTATGCCTTGAGCATCCCTGAGGCCCCCTTTAGATGTCCGCCCGGGCCTTACGAACGCGCGTGTCAGGTTGCTGCCTATTTTAAAAAGCATAAGCCTGCCGCTAAAGTGTTAATTCTGGATGCAAATGAAGATGTGGTGTCAAAGCCGGGCCTCTTTAAAAAGGCCTGGGCAGATTTGTATCCAGGCATGATTGAATATCGTTCGTCGCATAATTTGATTCGCATTGAGGCAGCCACAAAGACGCTCAAGTTTGATATCCAGGAGTCGGTTCGAGCAGATGTGTTGAATGTCTTGCCTAGAATGCGCGCCAGTGAAGTTGTGGTGCAGGCCGATTTAGCAAACTCGAACAAGCGTTGGGCGCAAGTGAACTATTTAAGTTTTGAATCGACTGCGGCAAAAGATATTTATGTCATTGGTGATTCTGTGCAAAACGCGCCATTCATGCCAAAGTCCGGTCATATGGCCAATCAACATGCCAAGGTTGCTGCCGCGGCCATTGTGGCTGAGTTGCGAGGATTTGACCTGAATCCGCAGCCCGTTTTAACCAATACCTGTTATAGCTTTGTCGATGCAACAAGAGTGGTTCACGTTGCGAGCGTGCATCAATATAGCGCGGTAGAAAAAACCTTTAAAACTGTCGCGGGCTCGGGCGGTGTTTCGCCAGCACCCAGCGAGCTTGAAGGGGTCTACGGCTGGGGCTGGGCGCGCAATATTTGGGCTGACAGCTTACTTTGAAAATCTAGGGATTTCCCGCTTGACACGCGGCTGGACTTGATTGGACAATAAACCATCAGTATACGAACTATCAGTATACGAACAGTCTAATCGAGGTGTATGTTGAGCAAAAGTACGGGCGCCCTACAAGCGAAAGCGGTACGTAAGCCTGGATTAGGTCGGCCACCTGCGCTGGTGGTCGTGCCAGCCCCCAAAAAATCCACGTCAGTGGTCGCACCCAAGAATCACACGATTTGGGATCGGCCTGGCTATCTTGTGCGGCGCCTGCATCAAATTCATGTCGCGATGTTTTCGGCGCGCGTCGCCGATGGTCAGGTGACTCCGGTGCAGTTTGGACTTTTAAGCATTTTGATGAGCCGACCTGGTATTGACCAAGCCACCATCGGTGCTGAACTGGGCCTTGATCCTGCCAACGTGGCTGAAATTCTCAGGCGGCTTGAAGATCGCCAGCTTTTGACCCGCGTGGTCGATCCCTTGAATCGCCGCCGTAAGTTATGCCTGGCGACTGCAGCGGGTAAAAAATTCGTACAACGGTATCAAAGAGATATGCAACTGTCTCAAGAGCAGTTGTTAAGCCCTTTAAATCCAACCGACCGTAAGATTTTTATGGATCTTCTTGGGCGACTGGTCGAAGGCAATAACGAAAGTGGTCGAACTTCTTTGCGTCCGGGTGGCGAAGCGCTGAAGGCGCGTGTTCGTCAAGCGAGTCGTCAATCTTCATCCTAATCCATTTATTTTGCTGACATAGGGGCAACACGTGGCTGATCTCTCATTAGAATTTTGTGGCATCAAATTTAAGAACCCGGTGGTGATTGCGTCGCTTGAAACGACCAATAGCCCTGAAGTGATCCGTGAGTGTGTGGATGCTGGTGCGGGGGGCATGATTATCAAGACCCTCACCGACATCGAAGACATGGCACGGCTGACTCAAAATTCAAAATACGCCATATTGAACGAAAAAAATGAATTGATTCGTGGCAAAGTGAATAAGAATTTTGTGTTCTATAGTCGTTCGGGTTATTCGAGCACGCCTTTGCGAGAATGGATTCCTCACCTTAAAGATTTAAATAAATACGCACAAGATCAAGGGTCGCATCTCATCGGCAGTGCTGGCGGTAAAACCGTACAAAGCTGGATCGATATTTGTCGCACGATTGAAGACTGTGGATTACCCATGGTCGAGTTGAATTTTGGCTGCCCGCATCCTGCCATGATGCCAGGGGTACATGGCGGCTCGATGATTGGGCAAGAACCTGAAATCGCGCGCGAGGTGACGGCACGGGTATGCGAGGCAGTGAAGATTCCTGTGGTGATCAAGCTGACCCCAGATCAGTCGCGCGTGCTGGATGTGGCGCGGGCCGTCAAAGAGGCGGGTGCTGCGGGTGTGACGGCGACCAATCGATACACAGGGTTTTCAGTGGACATTGAAACAGGGTTGCCTCGTCTAGGTGGGCCTGCAGGTATTGGTGGGGTGTGGGCCAAGGCCTTGTCGCTGCGCTGGGTGAATCGCATTTATACCGAGTTGGGGATGCCCATTACGGGTTCGAATGGTATTTATGATCACAAAGATATCGTCGAATTCATTATGACCGGTGCGCCACTGGTGCAAGTGGGTTCAGTGTTGATGCTCAAAGGCATTAAGTATCTGCCGAGCATGATCACCGGCCTTGATCATTTCATGGATGCCCATGGTTATCCTGATATCGCCTCAATGACAGGTATCGCTTCGCGCGCTGCCGTGAAAGACTATGGTGAACAGTTTCGTAAGCCACGCATGCATAGCGAGATTGCTTCTGAGGCTTGCAAGAATCCGACCTGTACCATTTGTATTCAGACTTGTTTTTACGATGCGCTGGCACAAGGCGACGGTTCAGTCGAATCGATTCATGCAAACTGTATCGGCTGCGAGATGTGTACAC
>CAIYCP010000429.1 GCA_903924715.1 uncultured beta proteobacterium | reverse complement strand
GGCAGCGGCATATTGCCAACCTCAGCCATGCCCGGATACCCTTTGGGGCCACAGTTTTTAAGCACCATGATGCAGGTTTCGTCGATATCCAATTTAGGGTTATCGATACGCTTATGAAAATCTTCGATATTTTCAAACACCACGGCACGGCCGCGATGCTTCAGTAGTTTTTTAGTTGCTGCCGAGGGTTTAATGATCGCGCCGTCTGGGCACAAATTGCCGCGCAACACGGCAATACCCGTATTCTTTTTAAACGGCTTTTCAAAGGTCGTGATCACGTCGCGGTTATAGCATTCAGCTTTCTTGACGTTATCCCAAAGCGAATTGCCATTCACAGTCAGCGCCTTTTTATTCAACAGGCCCTGCTCGCCCAACGTGCGCAACACCACTGGCAAACCACCCGCGTAGCAGAAATCTTCCATCAGATACTTGCCACTGGGCATCAAATTCAACAGCGTATGCACGTCGCGACCAAATTTATCCCAATCATCAATATCAAGCTTGACACCAATACGTCGAGCAATGGCGATTAAATGAATCACTGCATTGGTTGAACCACCGATTGCTGCATTGGTACGAATCGCGTTTTCAAACGCCTGACGTGTCAAAATTTTATCGAGTGTCAGATTATCTTTGACCATTTGCACAATGCGACGGCCAGATTCACGCGCCAGCACATTGCGACGCGCGTCGACAGCAGGATACGCTGCGTTACCGGGCAAGGCCACGCCTAACGACTCAACCATGCTAGCCATCGTCGATGCCGTACCCATCACCATGCAGTGCCCATGCGAACGGTGCATGCAGGACTCAGCCTCATGAAACTCATCGAGCGTCATCTTGCCTGCGCGCACGTCTTCAGACATCGACCAAGTATTGGTCCCTGAACCAATATCCGAGCCGCGATATTTACCATTGAGCATCGGCCCACCCGACACACCGATGGTCGGAATATTGACGCTTGCAGCACCCATCAACAACGAGGGGGTGGTTTTGTCACAGCCAAATAGCAGCACCACCCCATCAAGCGGATTGGCACGAATGGTTTCTTCGACATCCATACTTGCGAGATTGCGTAATAACATCGCAGTGGGGCGAACCAGTGTTTCACCGATTGAGGTCACCGGAAACTCTAGCGGAAAGCCACCTGCTTCAAGCACGCCTTGACGCACCTGATCGGCCAACAACCTGAAATGCGAATTGCACGGAGTGAGCTCTGACCACGTATTACAAATACCAATCACGGGACGCCCATCGAACTGATCGTGAGGAATCCCACGATTTTTTGTCCAACTGCGATAGATGAACCCGTAAATATCATTACGCGAGAACCATTGACTTGAACGGCTCGGTGCGGCCGGTTTTTTACTTTTGTCTGACTTAGCCATTCAAGCTTCCTCTTTGATTTCGCGAATGAAGTAACTTACTTTTTAAAGGCAACAACCTTTTGCGTTTGCTGTCCTAAGCCAGCAATGCCTAAGGTCATCACATCGCCAGCCTTCAGGAAACGGGGCTTGGGCTTGACGCCCATACCGACGCCTGGAGGCGTGCCGGTCGTGATAATGTCGCCGGGCATCAAGGTCGTAAATTCGCTGACATAACTAATGATTGTGGCCGCATCAAAAATCATGGTCTTGGTGCTGCCGGTTTGAAAACGCTTACCGTTTACATCAAGCCACATATCCAGCTTTTGTGGATCTTTGATTTCATCCGTTGTCACCAACCATGGTCCGACTGGGCCGAACGTATCGCAGCCTTTGCCCTTATCCCAGGTGCCGCCACGCTCGATCTGATATTCGCGCTCTGACACATCATTGACAACGCAATAACCTGCCACGTGTTTAAGCGCATCTTTTTTAGTGACATAACGCGCTTTCTTGCCGATCACGATACCAAGCTCCACTTCCCAATCGGATTTCTTTGAACCTTTGGGCAACATCACGTTGTCGTTGGGGCCGGTCAAACTGGTGTCGGCCTTATAAAACATGATGGGCTCTTTTGGAATTGGCATGCCAGCTTCAGCAGCGTGGTCTGAATAGTTCAGGCCAATCGCCAAAAACTTACCCATATTGGCAATGGGCACACCATAACGTGGCTTGCCCTTCACTAAGGGCAAGGTGCTGGTCTTGATCTTGGCGAGTTTCTTCAGTGCTGCAGCCGACAATTGATCATTGGTGATGTCAGAGATCACGCCTGACAAATCGCGCAGTTTGCCCTCTTTATCAATTAAGCCTGGCTTTTCTTTACCCTTGGCACCGTAGCGTACGAGTTTCATTCAGTTTCCTTCATGTTGAAAAAAGTTAAATCGAAAATAAAAAATTACAGAGACCAACCACCATCAATAATCTGCGAAGTACCCGTTGTAAAGGCAGATTCATCCGAAGCTAAATAGACCGCCAAATGCGCGATCTCTTCGGGCTTGCCGATCCGACCGATGGGTTGACGCGCTACAAACATTTCGCGCGCTTCGGCGACTGACTTACCTGTTTGACTAGAGACAGCCTGAATTCGATCGCCAAGCGAAGGCGATTCGATGGTGCCTGGACAAATCGCATTGAAGCGCACACCCTTGGCCACGTAGTCTGCAGCTAAAGCACGCGTCAAACCTATCACAGCAGCTTTTGAGGCACCATAAATCACACGATTTGGAGCGCCCTTAATGTTTGAAGCCGCAGAGGCCATGTTGATCACACTGCCCTTGCCTTGCTCGAGCATGCCAGGCAAAAAAGCGCGGATCGTGCGGTACATGGATTTGACATTCAAATCCATACTGAAGTCCCAGTCGGCTTCACTCACTTGCATAATGTCGCCTTGATGCACGAAGCCCGCGCAATTAAACAAGACATCGATTTTTCCAAGTTTTTTAGCAAAAGCATTCACCTCGTTTGTATTTAAAACATCAAGGGTATGCGTCTTGATATTTGGCACGCCTTCGTACGACTTGAGAAGATCTGCCTTGAGGTCGGTGGCCCAAACCGTTGCGCCTTCGCGGGCCATCGCGAGGGTACAAGCTCGACCGATGCCTTGTCCGGCCGCTGTAACCAAGATTGTTTTTCCTTGCAAACGCATACTTGTTATCCCGAATGATGTGGCCAAATTGGCTTGACCAATTTACCAGTTTTCGTGTCAAAATGAAATCATGACGACTCAAACTACCGACACGCGTCGCGTCTACCAACAAATTGCGGATCAAGTCTTGCAGCTGATTCAGGCTGGCGAATTTGCCGTCAATAGCCGTTTGCCCTCAGAACGCGATCTCGCCGAGCAATTCAAAGTGTCTCGCCCTTCAGTGCGCGAGGCCTTGATTGCACTTGAGGTGATGGGCCTCGTACAGATCAAGATGGGCTCGGGGGTCTATGTTTGCAAACCCGATCAGCGTAAAAAACACGAACAAAAGCCCGTAAAAGACTTCGCGCCGTTTGAATTGATTCAGGCACGCTCGCTGATTGAGTCTGAAATCGCGGCTCAGGCTGCAATCAGCCGTAGCGCAACTCATTTACGTGAGCTTGAACAGTCGCTGAATAATATGGTTTCGCAAGCGGACAACCAACAAAACCCCCTGAGCGCAGATCGGGAGTTTCATGCAGTGCTCGCACGCGCCACGGGCAATCAGGTTTTAGCGAGCTTGGTCGAACAAATGTTTGATGCGCGCATGGGCGTGCTTTTTTCTAGACTGTCGAATTACTTTGATACCAAGGCAACCTGGGATCAAGCGATCAAAGAGCATCGCGCGGTGCTTCGCGCGGTCAAAGCGCAAGACGCAGAACGTGCGCGACAAGCGATGCGGCATCACATGGAACGCGCCTACAAACGGTTCTCGGTCAGCTGGCTGAAAAGCACAGAACCTGATCGTGAACCAAACCCGTCTGCTCAACCGACCAGTGCCTCGGGTGCAGGCAAGCCAAAACGGCCCGCAAAAGCAGCCAAGCCAGGCAAAATCGCCGGATGAAGTTTGACGCCCGAACTGAGTTGCTGCGCACGTGCAGCCAATCCTGCATGCCCCGGCAAGCGTACCCTTGACACCCCAGGACGCGGCGGATTACTCAAACAAGAATCCGCTAGCTGATCCATCTGCCTTAAAAAATCTTTTTTTCCACCAAACGCCTCGGGATCGTACAGGGTAATGTTGATGGTGGCGCCCCAGCCTTCTTTAGGATCTGCCCGTCCAAACCCTGACAGACCGCCCGTCAGCGCCTCAACCATCAAGCCAAGACCAAAGCCTTTGTGCCCATACGAAAGCCCTCCGATTGGCAAGATTGTTCCGGGTGGCGTTTGACTGAACACACCGGGATCATTGGTGGGCAACCCTTGCGCATCGAGCAACCACTCTTCAGCAAATTTTTCACCCGCTGCTGCTTTGCGATTGCTCATACCGTTGGTCGTGATTGAGGCCGAGATATCAATCAAGACGTCGCCGTGCGAACAAGGAAACCCCATTGCAATTGGATTGGGTGTAAACACCGCTTGGGTGCCGCCAAACGGTGCGACGCTCGCAACGTTTGGGTCAGAACTGGCCAACACCATCAGCATGCCCTCGCGTGCGGCACGCATCAAGTACACCGCTAAGCACGCGATGTGGTAACTGCGTCGAATTGCAAGAGAGGCCACACCCATTTCTTTTGCGAGCGGGATCAACACGTCAAGACCACGCTCGATTAACCACGGGCCGGGCAAACGCATGCCATCCCATAACTGCACCGCAGGCTTCGCGCTGACCACGCGATAATCGCCCTGACGCGTCATGCCACCCGCCTCAACATCTTTCAGATAGCCAGGCAAAAGCGCCAGGCCATGGGTATCGTGGCCCAGCAAGTCGCCCTCGACCAGCGTTTGGGCCACCACCTGCGACATCTGCGCATCAAGTCCGGCCTTGATTAACAACTGCGTAGCCCACTGCACCAGTGCCACACTTGAATAAGCAGCACGGGCTGCAACGACTTGCTTCATGAAAAATCTCTTTTGTTAATACGTTGCGCGACCACCAGAAATATCAAACACTGCACCCGTCGAAAAGCTCACTTCATCTGACGACAACCATGCAACCAAATTGGCGATCTCTTGCACTTCACCGAAACGATTCATCGGGATTTTTGACAACATAAAGTCGATATGCTGTTGGGTCATCTGCGCAAACATGCCGGTCTTCACCGCGGCTGGGGTAATACAGTTCACCTTGATCTCGGTACTGGCCAGCTCTTTGCCCAGAGATTTGGTCAGCCCCATGACCGCAGCTTTGGACGCGCTATACGCTGAAGCGTTGGGGTTACCTTCTTTGCCTGCGACTGAAGCGATGTTGACAATCCGTCCATAGCCCTTGCCACCGTTGGCCAGTTTCATCAGCGGTGCAATGGCACGACAAGTCAAAAATGTGCCGCGCACATTGATATCAAATACGCGGTTCCACTCGTCGACGGGGTAATCAATCACGGTCACATTAGGCCCAGTGATCCCGGCACTATTGACCAAAATATCGATCGAAGCACCAAAGGCCAGAGTCGCTTTCACCGCTTGCGCCACCGACTGCTCGTCAGAGACATCCACCTGCACGCCATTGGCTGACGCGCCCAAGCGCGCCTGCGCATCTTTCAAATTTTTGGCGTCACGATCCCAGATCGTGACCGTTGCGCCACCGCCGATCAATCGCGCTGCGCAGGCCTCGCCGATGCCGGCAGCCCCGCCCGTAATCACTGCGTGTTTGCCAGAAAAGTCGTATTGGGCTGGTTTGGACATGTCGTTTGCCTCGAATCGTTAAGGGTTTTCCCGTCTTTTGCAGAAAAATTGGTCAGACCAATTGCTCTAAGGGTTCAACCATAATATCCTTTCCCCTCGCAGTCAAACAAACGATGACGACAAGTGGGTCGCTCAGATCCAATCCAGCCAAGGGCAGAC
The DNA here is from genome assembly GCA_903924715.1 of uncultured beta proteobacterium. Classification (GTDB taxonomy): domain Bacteria; phylum Pseudomonadota; class Gammaproteobacteria; order Burkholderiales; family Burkholderiaceae_B; genus Zwartia. Next base: position 853 of record CAIYCP010000429.1, on the reverse strand, counting down.
CGTTTTATGAAAGTATTAATCACTGATTTCGACTTTCCGGATGTTGAACTCGAGCTTGGAATGTTTCGCCAGGCTGGATTAACGGTTACCACTGCACAATGTAAAACCGAGGATGAATTAATCGCAGCGGGTAAAGGGGTTGATGCTTTTTTGCTTCAATATGCGCCGGCTAATCGTAAAGTCTTTGAAGCCCTACCTGGTTTAAAAATTGTCAGTCGCTATGGCGCAGGGTTTGACACCATTAACACCGACGATGCACAAGCTTGCGGTGTTTGGGTCGGCAATTCGCCGGATTATGGCGTGCATGAAGTCGCCAGCCATGCTTTTGCAATGGCCTTAAATCTAACCCGCCACATCTCTTTCTACGACCGCGATGTGCGCGCTGGTAAATGGCATTATCTGACACCGGGTGTACTCAAGCGCCCATCAAATATGACCGTCGGTGTGCTGGGCTTGGGTCGCATTGGCCGTCGCTTTGCGCACCTTGCGCGCGAAACCTATGGCAAAGTGATTGCCTGCGACCCGCACATCATGGCCTACGACGTGCCACCTTACGTGCAGCGCGTGAACATGGAAGAACTCTTCTCTACCGCCGACATCATTTCGGTGCATACGCCCCTGAATGATGAGACGCGCAATATTATCAACAGCAGCGTCTTAAACTTAATGAAACCAGGAAGCTATATCGTCAATACAGCACGTGGTGGCCTCGTCAATGTTGATGACGCACTGGCCGCGTTAAATTCAGGGCAACTCGCTGGTCTCGCCCTCGACGTCTTGCCGCACGAGCCTCCGGGTGACCATCCTTTGGTTCAACACCCGCGCACGATCTTGACCCCTCACGCAGCCTTCT
>CAIYCP010000428.1 GCA_903924715.1 uncultured beta proteobacterium | reverse complement strand
CCTGCGTCAGAATTATTGTTTGGCGAGACCGCAAGAAATCTCTCTTTTGATTCGCCCGGCAAGCACGTCGTTGAGGCGGTACTTGATGTTGACGGTGCCAAGCGTGCAGTTCGTAACATTTACGAGGTTGTTGCCGCTCCTAATCCCAAAGCCAAAGACGCAACGAATAAAGTGGTGTTCTTTTTAGGTGACGGTATGGGTACACCCATGCGCACCGCTGCCCGGCTCATCAGTAAACCAATCCTTGAAGGTCGGTCTGAGCCACTTGCCATGGAGCAAATGACTGTTCAGGGCATGATCCGTACAACCTCTTTTGATAGCATCATCACAGATTCAGGCCCAGGGATGGCGAGCTTGGTCAGTGGTGTGAAACAATCGAATAACGCGATTCAAGTGTCCGTCGATAACACCCCCGAAGACGCACTCGATAATCCTCGTATTGAAACTATTTTTGAATATCTTAAACGCGTTCATGGCTGGAAAATCGGTGTCGTGACCGATGCGTTTTTGGTGGATGCCACGCCGGCATCGGCTCAGGTTCACAATCGCGCTCGCTCGAATTATTTCAACATCGCGCAACAAATGATCGGTTATTTCGATGACGCGACAGCACTGAAAAAGACGGGCAATCTTTCGTTGGCATCCTTGACTCAGCCGTTGGATGTGTTGCTTGGTGGTGGTGCTGCTCACTGGCTGAAGCAGACGAATCCGTTGTTGAAAGATTTTTATCAATATCCTTCCGGCGGTCGCAAAGATGTTGATTTGTTGGTGGATGTTGCTCCCAAGCTTGGTTATAACGTCGTGCACAACCTTGCTGAATTGAAACAAGCATCCGACAATCAGAGACTAATCGGTATCTTTACGGGTGAGTTTCGTAAAACGTCAAGCGGTCTGGGTGCCGACAACTTACCTGGCACACTTGACCGTTTAGTGGCACGCGGTCAGGCGACTATTCGTGGTAAAGATCGAAAGGCCCCTGAATTGGGGTTAAACATAGCACCGCCCCACGGCACGGCTTGCGGCGAGACGGTTGCCGACTGCTTTAATAACGTCCCGATGAAGCAAGAGATGGTGGATAAGGCGATCGCTGTTCTTGAAACTCTGGTTAAGCAAACCCCCAGGGACGATGGTGGCTGGATATTGCTCGTCGAGCAATCGCAGTCTGACAAATTGGGACACATCCTTGAGTACGAGCGCGCGATTTACGAGGTTGTTGAACTTGATATCGTCGTAAAAAATACCGTTGAGAAATTTAGTAAAGACAACAGGGCGCTGGCAGTTGTGACGGCGGATCATGCCCAACCTCAAACGATTATTGGTGTGGCGATGACCAGTGCGTTAATTGAGGCGGCCGGTAACTGTTTTCAAACGACGGATGGGAGTTACCCCGTTACGCTCGGCGCAAAAGGGGACGGACAGCGTCCATGCGCCTTGCAAGATGCGATTGGTACTTTCAACGACGCAACGTTTCCAACGTACGCCGATTTGAATGGTGATGGCTTTCCGGATGATCCAGATCCTGCTATTAAAATTATTATTGAGGATGGCGGTCGTCCGGCTTACAGCACGACCTACTTAACCAACTACCAACCTTTAAAGCCTAGCGCATCGAAAGAAGTCGCCGAAGGCAGGTCAGTTGGTCTCGCGGCACTACCAAACCCCGCTAGGCAACCAGAGGGTTTGTTTATGTCTGGCAATATGCCGAGCGCTAGTGTTAAGAGTGGTGCAAACAAGACTAGTGGAGCAGTTGATGTTGCACCACACTCTGGCGATGACGTCTTGGTATCAGCCGAGGGTGCGGGAGCACATTACTTTTCGGGTTACTACGAAAACACTGAAATTTTGCCGCGCCTAACTCGCGCCTTGGGCGGGCCTGCGGTAAAAGCAGCCATCGTTAATCCGTCAGGCAAAATAGTTGGATGGTAATGACACTTTGGAAGGGCTTGACACGCAAAGCTGCTGCTTATCCCGTGGTGCAGGTCCGCGCGTGTGCGACCGCGCTAGCAAGTCTATTACTGGCAACAATAGTTAATTGCGCCCACGCGACCGAACTAGTCGGTCGTGTTGTGGATACCATGGGTGAAAAAGTATTTGAAGCAGCTTCAGTTCAAGTTCATCAGCGCCGTGATTCAGTTTTGATGGCGTTGACGGATCAGGGGGGATTTTTTCGCATCGAGGGTCTTAGCTCAGGTTCTTACTCCGTCAACATCACCTTGTCTGACGGCCGCTCCTTTGCGGGCCGTGCGTTGGTAAATGGTGCACGGCGTGCTCAATTTTTTGAGTTTGACTATAGTCGCCTTGTACCGCCTAGCGACGAAGACAATTACTAACAATCGCCTTCAGGTGCTATCGCCCCTTTGCGCTCGACAATCATCCGGTATTGCTCGGGTTCGCGATGGCGGGCAAAGTTAAACGTCGTATTTTTATACGAATTGCACAAATCAAGATCGCAACGTGCAATGGCTAATTCGTCGCCTAAGGTTGTGCAAGCACCAACGATCTCGCCCGAGGGAGCCACGATGATTGAATT
>CAIYCP010000427.1 GCA_903924715.1 uncultured beta proteobacterium | reverse complement strand
GTATCTCCGTAGGTGATCACTTTGGCAATCATCGAATCGTAATAGGGCGGCACAAAATACCCGTTGAACACATGCGAATCAATGCGCACCCCAGGGCCGCCCGGCGTATGCCAGTTGGTCACCCGGCCTGGACTCGGCACAAATGTAAACGGGTCTTCAGCGTTAATGCGGCACTCAAGCGCGTGTCCTTTAAAGCTGACGTCACGCTGTCGCAAGGTAAATTTTTCGCCGGCAGCGACGCGAATCTGCTGTTGCACCAAATCAATGCCAGTAATTAACTCAGTCACTGGATGCTCAACCTGAATGCGGGTGTTCATTTCAATGAAATAAAACTCGTCGTTTTCGTATAAAAATTCAAACGTTCCTGCACCACGGTATTGAATTTTGCGGCACGCTTCGGCACAGCGCTCACCAATGCGCTCAATTAACTTGCGCGCAATGCCAGGGGCCGGAGCCTCTTCGATCACTTTTTGATGACGGCGCTGCATTGAGCAATCGCGCTCACCCAACCAAACGGCATTGCGGCCACCATCGGCCAGCACTTGAATTTCAATATGCCGGGGATTCTCAAGAAATTTTTCGAGGTAAACCTCGGGGTTATTAAAGGCTGTACCTGCTTCGGTTTTTGTCATCGCGACCGAATTCAGCAGGGCCGCCTCAGTATGCACCACCCGCATCCCACGACCACCACCACCGCCCGCCGCCTTAATAATGACTGGGTAACCCACCTCGGCGGCCAATCGCAAAATCTCGGCAGGATCATCTGGCAAGGCACCGGGTGAGCCCGGCACAACCGGCACGCCCGCCGCGATCATGGCTTGCTTGGCGCTTACCTTGTCGCCCATCAATCGGATGGATTCAGGTCGTGGCCCAATAAAGACAAAACCGCTTTTTTCGACTCGGTCGGCAAAGTCTGCGTTTTCAGATAAAAATCCGTACCCCGGATGAATGGCTTCGGCATCCGTCACTTCGGCAGCCGCAATAATCGCCGGCATATTGAGATAACTATCGCGCGAGGCGGCTGGGCCAATACACACCGACTCATCTGCCAGGCGAACATACTTGGCATCACGATCGGCTTCTGAGTGAACCACAACCGTTTTAATACCCATTTCACGACATGCACGCTGAATACGCAGCGCAATTTCGCCTCGGTTGGCGATCAGAATCTTTTCAAACATATCAGACGATCACAAAAAGCGGTTGACCGTACTCAACAGGCTCGCCGTTTTCAACCAAAATTTCGGTAATGACACCAGATTTATCTGCCTCGATTTCATTGAGCAGTTTCATGGCTTCGATAATGCAAAGTGGCTCACCCTCTTTGACGGTTTGTCCAACTTCAACAAAGACAGCCGATCCTGGATTAGCCGCACGATAAAAGGTGCCAACCATCGGCGCTTTAACCGTGTGCCCTGCAACCACAACTGGCGCCGCAGCAACACCGCCGTCGGCACCTGCGGGCGCGGCTGGGGCGTAGCTCGGGGCGGCCACGGGCGCGGCATAGGCGACTGGCTGTTGTGCCTGCGAAAACTTAACGATACGAACCTTGCCTTCACCCTCGGTGATCTCGAGCTCGGCGATGCCAGATTCTGACACGAGGTCGATCAAGGTTTTGAGTTTTCTAAGATCCATAATGATATTTCCGTAAAGTTCTAAATTGAACAGCGTTTAGCCCAAAGAGCCTCAAACCGTTTGCGTTGACTGCACGGCGTACCGCACAGCGACTTCATACCCGTAGGCACCTAACCCAACCACCACGCCCACCGCTAAATCAGACAGATAAGAGTGATGACGGAAGGTTTCGCGCTTGTACACATTTGAGAGGTGCACTTCAATAAAAGAGATCTTGACTGCGGCCAGCGCGTCGCGAATTGCCACGCTGGTGTGCGTGTAGGCACCTGCATTGATCACAATAAAATCCGTGCCATCGGTACGTGCCGCCTGAATGCGGTCAACCAGCCCACCCTCATGGTTGCTTTGATAAGCCGTCAGGCTAGCGCCTAAGCTGGTTGCCAAAGCCACCAAGTCAGCCTCGATCTGCGGCAATGTCGTATGTCCGTACAGATGCGGCTCGCGCAAACCGAGCAGGTTCAGGTTTGGGCCATTCAAGACGAGAAGGCGTTGTGCCATACATGACGCTCAAGGGTGAGGTGTTCGATCAACCAACAATCAGTCGGCCCAAAAGAGCAAAACCAATCAAAGAGGGTCTATTTTTACGCTAATTGCTGCGATTTGTCTATCTACGTCTTTGATTTGACAACAAGCCTGTCAATTCGCTGCCGTAGATCCAGAGGTTCAATTTGACCCAGAATTGAATCGAAAATGCTGCCATTTGCATCGAATAAGAGCGTAAAAGGCAGCCCACCCGCACTGTTACCCAGCTCGCGTACCATTGAAATGCCCGCGTAGCCGGCAACAAGCAATTGATACGATATTGGTATTTTATCAACAAATTGAGCGATGTTATGCGCAGTATCGATACCAATACCTACAAATCTTACTTTAGGCAACTCTTTAGCCATCTGATCCAGGTGGGGCATCTCTTGCACACAAGGCGCACACCAAGTTGCCCAGAAATTCACGACCGTGGGATGACCTTTTAAAGCACTGAGCGCAAAAGGCTCGCCATTGAGCCCGGGAAGCCGTGCCTCGTAAAGTGCCAAGGGGTTTGGATTGCCCCGCGCTGACTCTGCACTCAACGCCCCCACCGCACGATTGGCCGAGGGCGCCGAGCGCGACGACACGCGCCACGCGCCCCAACCCGTGGCAGCGATAGCCGCCAAGCCGCCCAACCCCAACAAAACCATTCTACGTTTCATGACTTGCATCATACCGTCTCACTCTACAATGATGCGGGGAGAATTGTATGCATTTGCACATCTTGGGAATCTGCGGCACGTTTATGGGCGGGCTTGCGCTCATTGCGCGTGCCGCCGGCCATCGCGTCACGGGCTGCGATACCGGCGTCTACCCTCCCATGAGCACACAGCTCCAAGAGCAAGGTATCGCGTTAATAGAGGGCTTTGAACCTGACCAGATCGGGCTTAAGCCCGATCTTTTCATCATCGGCAACGTGATCTCGCGCGGCAATCCCTTAATCGAGGCCATTCTAGATGCGGGCCTGCCCTACGTCTCGGGCCCTCAATGGCTAGGCGAACAAATACTGCAGGGCCAGCATGTCTTGGCCGTGGCGGGCACACATGGCAAAACGACCACAAGCTCAATGCTGGCCTGGATTTTGCATGACGCAGGGCTCAAGCCCAACTTTTTAATCGGCGGTGTTGCGCCCGGGCTTGAGGTATCGGCACGCTATCAAGCCGATGCCTCGCTGTTTGTCATCGAAGCCGATGAATACGACACCGCATTTTTTGATAAGCGGTCAAAGTTTGTGCACTATCGACCACGCACGGCCGTGCTCAATAATCTTGAATACGATCATGCCGATATCTTTGCCGATTTGGCTGCCATTGAAACGCAATTTCATCATTTACTGCGCACGGTCCCGCGTCACGGCCTGGTCATCGCACCCGCACACGACGAGGCCCTCGCACGCGTCTTAAAACAGGGCTGTTACAGCGAACTCACCACCACCGGCAACGCCACCGGCTGGCACACCCGCAGCCTAAGCGCCACCTCCTTTGAAGTCTTAGACGGGGCTCACGCACTGGGATGCGTGCAATGGTCACTGACGGGCGAACATAATCAACACAATGCGTTGGTCGCCTTACTTGCGGCCGCACATGTCGGCGTGACGCCGGCCCGCAGCATTGACGCCCTGAGTCGCTTTGCCGGCGTCAAACGGCGTATGGAAAATCGAGGAACCGTCGCGGGCGTTACCGTATACGACGACTTCGCGCATCACCCCACTGCGATTCAAACCACGCTCGAAGGCTTACGCTCAAAGGTGGAGGCTCAGCGAATTTTGGCCGTACTTGAGCCGAGGTCGAACACGATGAAGCTCGGCACAATGGCAGCGCGCCTACCCTCGGCGCTTGCTGCGGCTGATCTCGTATTCTGCTTCGGTCAAAAAGACGGCAAGCAAGCGCTCGGCTGGGATCCTGCGATCGTGCTGGCCTCGCTTGAAGGCCGCCTGCACGCGCATCACGACCTTGACACGTTAGTGTCTGCACTCGCCTCTGAAGCGCGCGCGGGCGATCACATCGTCGTCATGAGCAACGGTGGATTCGGAGGGATACATACCAAACTCCTTGCTGCGCTTGCGAAAGCACAAGCTTGACCCGTGAACGCCCTATTCAACACACCGCTTCAGGCTCAGCGAGCCCACTTTGCATTTATCGGAACATAGCATGTACGTTTTATTTGAAGAAGATGGTGCCTTTAAAACAGGCCACATCATGTCAGAGGCAGACGCCGCCTTGCAGGTTGAGTCAAGCTCGGGCAAGCGCAGCAAAATCAAACGTGCGAATTGCCTGTACACCTTTGCAAGCCCTACCCCTGAGGCATTGATGTCGCAAGCCGAGGTGCTCTCGGCAGAAATTGATTTGCAATTTTTGTGGGAATGCGCGCCTCAAGAAGAGTTTGATGTTGAGGCGTTGGGTGCCGACTATTTTGGTCATGCGCCAAACGCGCTCGAGAAAACAACCTTGCTTTTGCGCTTGCACAGTGCGCCGGTTTATTTTCATCGCCGGGGTCGTGGGCGCTACAAGCCAGCGCCACCCGAAATTCTCACGGCCGCCTTAGCTGCCGTCGAGAAAAAACAACGGCAAGCTGCATTGACCCAAGAGTGGGCCGATCAAATGGCCTCTGGAAAATTACCCCCAGAAGTTGCCGACAGTGCGATCAGCTTGATTTCTCGTCCAGACAAAAACTCACAAGCCTGGAAAGCACTTGACGCCGCTTGTACCGCCACTCAACAAACGCCAGAACGTTTGCTGCTCAGCTTGGGCGCCTGGCCTCACGCGCTTGCCTTGCACAAAGGGCGTTTTCTTGCGACGCATTTTCCACGGGGCACGGGCTTTACCGAAGTGTCGCTCAATGCAACAGGAGAAGCATTGCCGTTGGCTGAGGTCGATGCCTACTCTGTTGATGACATCACCACCACCGAAATTGATGATGCGCTCTCTGTTAGCACCTTGCCCAATGGCGATCTTCGCGTAGGTATCCATATTGCGGCGCCCGGCCTGGCCGTCACGCGAGGCAGCGCTTTAGATGACTTGGCGCGTGCGCGTATGTCAACCGTTTATATGCCTGGCGAAAAAATTCCGATGCAACCCGATCAGGTCATCGAAGCGTTCTCGTTGGATGCCGGTCGTGCCGTACCCGCCCTATCGCTGTATGTCACTGCAAATCCACTGACCGGCGAGATCATCGGCCATGAAAGTCGGCTTGAGCGCGTTGTCGTGCGTGAGAACCTGCGTCACAACCAGCTTGACGAAGCGTTCACCGAAGAGGCGCTTGCCGACACGACGCAAGTGTTGCCCTATAACAATTGGATTCGCCCCCTTTGGCAACTCGCGTTGCTGTTAGCCAAACAACGTGACGAAGTTCGTGGCAAACCAGAAAATAACAATCGTATTGAATATAGTTTTTATGTTGACGGCGATCCAAATGATCCTGCCACACCCGTCAGAATTTTGCCACGCAAGCGTAATGCACCACTCGATCGCCTCGTTGCTGAATACATGATTTTAGCGAACAGCACCTGGGGTGGTCTGCTTGCCTCTTGCGGATTACCGGGCATCTACCGCTCTCAACAAACCGGCCGCGTACGCATGAGTACTCAAGCCTTACCGCATGAAGCTATCGGGGTCCCACAGTATGCCTGGTGCACTTCACCGTTGCGCCGCTATGTTGATCTTGTCAATCAATGGCAACTGATTGCCGCGATTGAACACGGCGTTTCGGCACCCCTGGTTGCGCCATTCAAACCACGTGATGCCGACCTGTTTGCCATCATCGGGGGCTTTGAGGCGCAATACATCGCCTGGAATGAATTTCAAAACAACATGGAACGTTATTGGTGCTTGCGTTGGCTACAGCAGCAGCAGATCACAACCTGCACCGCGACCGTTTTGAAAGACGACTTGATTCGACTCAACAACGCACCTCTGGTGAGTCGCGTATCTGGCCTGCCGCAGTTGGGCCGCGGTCAACAAATTGAATTACACATCACGGGTACGGATGAGCTCGCCCTTGAGCTCAATATTCGTTACGTCAGCACGATCGATGCGGTCGTCGAGGCGTCTGAAGTGGCCGATGAGCCCGAAGCCCCTGCCGTGACCGACAGTAGCGTGCTGGCAGCTGACTTGACCGACGATGCAACACCTGCGCTCGATGACACCGTTGCAATGCTTTCGGCTGACGGTTCTAATACCACCATTGAATCCCCACCCTCGTCTGGCTAAAACTTGTGTTGACGATGCAACCAACTTTGTACGACTCGACCGCGCTCAGTCAGCGCGCCGGGTCAAGTGTTGGGTCGGCACATTTTTTGCGCTGGGGGATTTTATTGTCGATCGTCTTGCACCTTGCGATACTCGCCTGGCAGCGACAAATTGCCGCACCCGTTCGCTCACCCGTCGCGGCACTTGAAGTCGTCATGATGAATGCTGCGACTGAAAGCGCCCCGGTTCGCGCTCAAGTGCTTGCCCAAGTGAATAGCGACGGTGGCGGCCAAGCCACCAACGGCGTCGCCTCAAGCGATCTGCCCTATGTCGGCCAGGTCCCAGAATCAGTCGTGCTAGAGCGGCTGGTCAAGCAGCGCCTACAACTTGAAACCGAACAACAAAAATTATTGACCCAACTAAAATCTCAGCAGCTCGTAGCCGAAGGGCGTCCCCTCGAACAGTTTTTAAATGACGCTCAACTACCCGGACAGGATGAGCGCGATCAAGAGCAGATTCTCATGAATAACGCCTTGGCTGCCCTCTCTGAGCAAGTACAGCAGTACAACCAGCTTCCCCGCAAATACTTCGACGCACCCTCGGCACAAAAGGCACGCTTTGTCGAATACATCGATCACTGGCGGCAACGGGTCGAGCAAATCGGCACGCAGCAATACCCGATGGGCGCTGAAGGCAAGGCGTATGGCTCGGTGCAGGCCAGCCTCACCATCCGCTCTGATGGGGTCGTCATAGACGTCAGTCTAGATCGCCCTTCCGACCAGGCCTTACTCAACCAAGCGGTCAAGCGTATCGCACAGCTTGCTTCGCCATTCCCCCCGTTTCCCAAAGAAATGGCCGAACAAGTCGATCAAATTGTGCTCACGCGCACTTGGCATTTTGTCGACGGTGCCCTAAAGGCTGAACAACCATGACTGCAATCACGCCCGCCTCTGACGCCTCGGTCAGACAGATTTCATGCGCAGTGATCGGCAATCCGGTCGCGCATAGTCGCTCGCCGGGTATTCATCAGCAGTTCGCCTTACAAACCAAAATCCCCATTCACTACAGTCGGCTTCACGCCGCGCTCGATCAATTTGAGGCTACCGTTCAATCTTTTTTTGCACACGGCGGTAAGGGTTTAAATGTCACGGTCCCTTTTAAGCTCGAGGCATGGCAACTTGCCCGTGCCAATCTGAGTGTGCGAGCGCAACTGGCGCAGGCAGTCAATACACTCTGGATGCAAAACGGCGCAGTACACGGTTGCAATACAGACGGTATCGGGCTTGTCAGAGATTTACAACGCTTGGGGCTAACCTTAAAAGACGCGCGAATCTTAATGATCGGCGCAGGCGGCGCAGCGCGCGGTGTGATCGGCCCTTTACTTGAAACAGGCTGCGCGCAATTACACATCGTCAATCGCACAGCCGAACGCGCACACGCGCTGGTGTCTGCCTGGCCAGACGCGCAGGCGCTTAAGGCGAAACGATTATCAGCCGGCGGCCTGGCGCAAGCTGCTCACGCGCAAGGCTGGGATCTCGTCTTAAACGCCAGCGCGAGCAGCCTAAGCGAGGCGGCGCCCGAGGTGCCCTCTGGACTCTACGCGTCAGGTAGTTGCGCATACGATCTGATGTACGCAGCCCAGCCCACAGCCTTTATGCGGCAAGCCCACTCAGATGGGGCCCGACACACACATGATGGCCTTGGCATGCTGGTTGAGCAGGCAGCTGAAAGTTTCTATATCTGGCATGGCGTTCGCCCAGAAACAGATGCTGTCTTGCGCATGATTCGAGCAGAGCTTGACGCCTCGCACTAAAAAAATAGCTCAGCCGGCGCGCATGCCCCCACGCCGGGGATTACACTAAAGCCCATGCGTACCGCCCGTCGTTATCTCGCCCGCGAAATTTATCGTTCTACCTCTGTCGTGCTGCTTGCACTACTGGGTTTGTTTATGTTTTTTACGCTAGTCGACGAGCTTGACACGGTCGGCGAAAAATTTCCAATAACCGCCTTGTTTTACCTACAGGCGCTTTCGGTTCCGACGCGACTCTATGACCTACTGCCGATTGGCTTGCTGATCGGCGCGATCCTGGCGCTTGCGGGGCTTGCACAACGTAACGAGCTGGTCATCTTGCGCGTATCGGGCGTCAGTGGGATGGGGATGCTCAAAATGCTTTGGCTCATCTCGATCCCAATCGTGCTAGCTGCGACCGTACTTTCTGAATTCATCACCCCCATTGCTGAAATCAAAAGCAGCGAAGCAAATTTGCTGATGCGTGGTCGGGTCGAAGGCGGACGCTTGGTCAGTGGGTACTGGTTCAAAGAACCGACCAGTGACGGCGGTACTCGTATCATCAATATTGGTCGTCTGCTCGCCTCGGGCAATGCCGCCGATCTGCGTATCTACGAATTTCCGGATGGTACAGCTTTGTCGTTGATGTCTACGGCCGAGTCTGCTCGCTTTGTCGACGGAAATTTAATCATGGAAAACGTAATCGAAACGCGTATTGCTCCTGAAGTCAAAGAGGTGCTCGCCGACGCCAAGGTCTCAGAACGACCCGTTGTCGTCAAAGAAACAATCGCGTCACGAAAGGTTGAAACAACCTTAAGCGCCGAGCGTCTGGTCGCGCGCATTTTGACACCCGAACGGATGACGCTCAAAGCCTTGCATGATTACATTCAGTATCTTGACCGCAATCAGTTGCAATCTGACCGTCAGGTCGTGGCAGTTTGGCGCAAGCTTGCCTACCCGTTTACCTTGGTCGTGATGCTCACAATCGCTGCCCCCATCGGCTTCATGCAAACGCGCCGCGGCGGCGTCGGTGCCAAAGTGTTTTTAGGGATCTTGCTTGGCACTGGCTTTTTTATGATTAATCAGCTCGCACTCAATGTCGGGTTGCTTTATAAATGGCCTCCGGTTGTCACCGCGCTGCTGCCAAACGTAGTCGCAACGCTTTTAGCACTGATCGCCATCTTTGCGATGGAACATCGTAATGCGATCATCAGTAAAACCTTCAACGTTTGGCTCGGTCGAAAATCAGCGGTATGAGTATGCACAGCATCTGGATGATTGGCGACATTCAAGGCTGTTGCGCCTCACTGGACGAATTGCTGGCACATCCCGAAATCGCTCAAGAGCCACTCGCCCGGTTCTGGTTCGCAGGTGACTTGGTCAACCGCGGCTCTCAATCTTTAGCCACCTTGCGCCGTCTGATGGCGCTCGAAGAACGCAGCGTAGCAATTTTAGGCAATCACGATCTTCATTTACTCGCCGTCGCTGCGGGCGTTCGACGTCTTGGTAAAAATGACACCTTACTCGAGATCCTTGAAGCGCCCGACTGTGAAGACCTGATTAACTGGTTGCGCTGGCGCCCCATGGCGCACTTCGAGCTAGATCACTTAATGGTGCACGCTGGCGTTCTACCAAAATGGGATGTTCAAAAAACACTTTCGCTGGCAAACGAAGTTGAAAAAATGCTGCGCGGCCCCAATTGGCAAAAGAATCTGCAAAAGATGTATGGCAACGAACCTGATCATTGGAAAGAAGGGCATTCCGGGAGCAAGCGACTACGCGTCATCATCAATGCACTCACCCGCTTACGCATGTGCACAAGCAATGGACACATGGCGCTCTCACTCAAAGGCAACCCAGAACTACAAGAGGGCGATCTCGTGCCATGGTTTGATGTGAAGGGCCGCGCGACCAAAGATGTCACAATGGTTTTTGGTCATTGGTCTACCTTAAAACTCTTACTGCGCGAGCGCGTTATCTGTTTAGACACAGGTTGCGTTTGGGGCGGCGAACTGACTGCGGTTCGCCTGCAAGACCGCCGCACCGTACAAATTTCGTGCCCACAAGGGTTGGCACGAGGCGAAGACTAACGAGCCGAACTAAACCAATCAAGCATGATCGTGTTGGTTTGCTCTGGTGCTTCGTATTGCACCCAATGACCAACGTCCGGCAAGATGATGCCTTTTCGCTCGGGGAAAGGTGTAATCATATTGGCCATCAGATACTCAGGGTCACAGGTGATATCGTGCTCACCCCAAACGATTAGCGTTTTACCGTTATAGTCCTCAAGCGCAGGGCCAAGCAACCCACGCCCTGAAATCCCACGACTACGGAAGCGCGTTTGCACACACGAATAAGTATGTATATCGAGCGCAAATGGATCAATCGCCTCATCGGCATAAATCATGTGTGCCCACAAATTAAAGCGCATCGCCTCGCGCAACTCTTCATCCGAGACAGCGCGCTTCCAGTTCACCAACTTGCCGCGTTCGCGGCGCGGACCACCATGACCGCCAGGGCCCAGGATGGCCAAACTTTTGACTGGCAGCCCCTGTGCCGCCAAGTTCGCTGATACCAAGCCGCCAAATGAAAAGCCTGAAAGTTGAAACGGCGTATTGGCGCCTAACAATTGGGTAATGCTCTGCGCCGTGACGGCGATCATGTCGCCAAACTCACCAAAGAGTGGGTCGCTCGAATCACCGTACCCGGGCAGATCAACAACAAACAATGAAAATTTTTGTGCAAGCGCATCGATATTGCGCGCCCAATGCATCCAACTTCCGTGGCCACCATGAATCAACAACAAGGGTTCGCCCGAGGCCTCGCCGTATTGCCGCCAGCTCACCTGATGATCGCCCACATCAACCGAGTGTCGAACCGCACGCTGCTCGTACTGGTCAATCCAAGCCTGCGTATTTGGGTCATTCCATTGCGTCATTTCTTTGATTCCTGATGATTTTGCTATGGTTTTAGCCTAAGCGGCGGGGTGATGCCAAGCGGTTTTACCGTTTCTTAGGCGGTCACACCAAAATAAAAGCACACCAAAAGTGATTGCGACGCTAGGCGGCTTAGAATATAACAAACACTCAACAAACAAAAAGAGACAAGCATGCACAGACGACAACTGCTCGCGGGGATGGCTGGGGCCTGGATCGCGGGGCTCGCGCCAGCTGCGAACGCTCAAGTATTGGCTGGTAAACAATTACGCTTTTTGGTCGGCTACCCGGCCGGCGGCGTCGCAGACTTCACCGCACGCACGATCGGTGAGGGCGTGGCGCACGAAATTGGTGGAACCGTCATTATTGAAAATAAAGCCGGTGCAGCAGGCAATATCGCCACTGAATTTGTTGCCCGACAGCCCGGTGATGCGGGCGTGTTCGGCGTCTTTGGCAACTCGACGCTCTCTACCAATCCTTTTGTGCCGCAACTTGCCTCTAAAAATGTTGACCCGTATAAAGACTTAGTACCCGTTGCTGCAATGGTCGATATGATTCTAGTGTTGGCTGTCACGACGCAGCTCGGTGTGAACACCATTGATAAGTTTTTAGCTAAAGCGCGTTCATCGCCACAACCCTTGCGTGTCGGCTTAGCGGGCATTGGCTCTCCGCACCACCTCGCGGCGCTGTTGCTTGAACGCTCAGCGGCACTGAATCTGACGATGGTCCCTTATAAAGGAGGCGCCCCCATGATTGCGGATGCAGCCGGCGGGCATCTAGATGCCGTGGTGACCACGATTCCCGTTGGCGGACCCATGGTCGCCGCCGGCAAACTACGCTGGATAGGCATTGTGCAACCAAAATCGATTCCGAGCTTACCTGGCGTTCAATCGCTGACACAAGTCTTGAAGGGCGCCACGATTCCGTCCTGGTTTGGCGTCTTTGGGCCCGCCAGCACGCCTCCAGCAATTGTCGTCGCGCTGCATGCAACGCTTAACAAAGTTGTCAATAGCCCGTCGATTGCCGAAAAACTGCGCAAAAGTGGCCTTGAGCCGCTTGACCTCACTGCGGCGCAAACCAACACGCTCATTGCAGACGAAGCCGTCTTTATGAAAAAATTACTCTCTGAATTTAAACTGGATTTTTCGACCTGAATGCCAAATATTTAGCGAACGCGTGACCGGTTAGCATCGTTGCGCGTGTTGTCAAACAATTTTTAACGAGGTACCCCTCACCATGATTATTGATGTTCACGGCCATTTCACCACCACGCCACCTCAAGTCGCAAAGTTTCGCACCGATCAAATTGCAGAGTTTGACCGAACCGGCAAAGCGCCAACTGCGCTTCCTCCGGCCGTGTCAGACGCCGAGATTCGCGATGGCATTGATAACAACCAACTACGCATCATGCGTGAGCGCGGCATTGATTTAACGATTTTTTCTCCGCGTGCGGTTGGCATGGACCATCATCGTGGCAACGAAGAGACCAACGTCGTGTGGGCACGTTATAACAACGAAATTATTCATCGCGTTTGCAAAATGTATCCCGACAATTTTGTTGGTGTGTGTCAACTGCCTCAGGCACCCGGCGTTGCACCCGGCGCGCGGGTCTTTGACGAGCTTGATCGCTGCATCAACGACTATGGCTTTATTG
>CAIYCP010000426.1 GCA_903924715.1 uncultured beta proteobacterium | reverse complement strand
CCTTTGTAGGGCACATGAACAATGTCAACGCCTGTCATAATTTTAAAAAGCTCACCCGTCATGTGGGGAGACCCACCATGACTCGTCGAGCCAAAATTCAGCGTGCCGGGCTTTGCCTTCGCCAAGGCAATGAGCTCTTGGACATTTTTAACCGGAAGATCCATATTCACCAACAAAACGTTAGGCGTACTCGCCACAAGCGTAACGGGTATGAAGTCCTTCACGGCATCGTAAGGGGGCGGTGTTTGTAACGCGGGGATAATGCCGTGCGAAGCGATACTGGCAAAAACCAATGTATGCCCATCGGGCGTGGCCTTGGCCACTTGCTGCGAGCCAATCACACCTCCGGCGCCTGGCTTATTGTCAATCACAACGGTACGCCCGAGCAATTCGCCCAGACGCCCGCACACAGCGCGCGCCATGAGGTCAGTCGTACCACCCGCCGGGTAAGGCACGACCACGCGTATCGGTCTATCCGCAAACGCCGTTTGCGCTGAAGCGTTGGTTAAGACCAGGCACGCCGCAGCCGCACAGATCACCGAGCATCCAAAAAACTTGATGGTTGTTATTATTTTTTTCATCTTCGCTCCAGTAAAAACGTTTTTATCAACGGGGTAATAATCGATTCTTTTGCATGAGTTCTAGCCAGTCCAGCAAAGAGGCTTCAGTGTCATAGCAATCATTGAAGCCGTGTTTGCGCAACTTAATCGTACTTAGCACTGAGTCAGCCGGGTGTTCAACGCCGAGCGCAAACGCACGGTCGGTAAACTCCCAGGAGCTTGAAATAATTTCAGCAAGCGTAAATGACGCGAGATCATGTTTATTGACGAGCTGAGCCCAAAGCTTCTCATGCTTGGGCATCTTCTCGGCCAGACAGAGCGGCGTGGGCTCACCCACTGGCATCTTAAATTTGGCCGCAACCGAACTCCAGATATCCTGCCAGACGAGCGCATCACCATTGACCACGTTGTAGGTTTCATTGGCGGCAATCTCGTGGGTTGCCGCAAACTCAGCAACACGCGCAATCAGGCGGCTATCGCTTGCACCGTTGATATAACGTCCACCACCCGGAAAACTTAACGGTAAACCTTGTTCGCGCTGCAGCACAGCATAGGCGCCAATTGCCGCAACAATATTCATCGGGCTAAACACTGAGTAGCCAAACACGATCTGCGGCCGCAAAATGGTGAAGGTCCAGGCCGCTTTAGGCTGACGTTCACGCAATAAGTCTTCTTGTAACCAGTAAAAGTTTTTGTGCGCATGACGCGGCCAATGCTCTTTTGCCGGAACGCGTGCCGGTTCAACATGACCACCATACGCTTTCGTCCCTTGCATTAACGTGATGTGGCGCAATCTTTTGGCGACAGGTTCAAGCGCATCCAGCAAGTTGCGCAGCATCGCTTCGTTGACCGCCATCTGTTTGGGATCCTGCCAGCCAGCAACCAACTCTGGCAATTCATACAACGCGGCATAAAAAATATGCGTGACCTCGGACAAACTGGCCGCCGCCTGCACACAGGCCTGAGGATCCGTCAGATCAACGCTGATGTGTTGCGCCAAAAATGGCAAATTCACAAATCGTCTTGAAAGCGCGATCACGTTCCAATCTGGCAGTGAAGCAAAATGGTTCAAGGCAGCCGCGCCTACAACGCCACTGGCTCCGACAATCAATATGGTGTGTTTTTTTCTCATCTCAATGCCAAACGATCGATTCGCTCAATATTCAACTAGGTATTTAATAACAAGTGTTGCCCACGCAAGGATGAACGCAAGGCGTCAGGCACTTCAATTTCAAAACCAAGAATCGCTGCCGACAAGGCTTTGCCATAATTGTCGAGGCACAGGCTTCGCGAGACACCGCCACCTAACGCACCTTGCGCGACAAAATTCATCGCATGCAGATTGTCGACCTCGTAGCGCGTAACCGGGCCTTTAATCGCGCCTTTATAAAATGCCTTAAGCGTGTCAGCCGTCAATTGCTCTTTCAACAAAGGATAGAAGGCTGGCACATAGGCGTAGACCGCAATATTCGACGTGTCACCCTTATCGCCCGAGCGGGCATGTGCCACATGTTGTAGTTTCACTTTCACGGCTTAGCTCACAAAGTAATTGACTGAGGCGAAGACCTTTTCGCGCGCGACCAGCGCAGACCAGACGCCGATCACTTCACGGGTGCGATCTTGATGCGGCACCCGCTTGCCAGTATGGGCAATACCCGACACGGCCATGCCGTCAATCTCACGACCCACCTTTGCCGCCTCTTCGCGCGTTTTAGTGCGCGCGGCCACGCGAACCGCAATCTCATAAGGCTCAGGTGCATCGGCAGGCGTAGCAGCGCCATGAATGGCATTCAAGCCCAGGTAATCAATCCGAATCTCTTCAGCTTGCAGTTTCACAATCTTGAAACGTTCTTCGAGAATTTTCTTTGCTAACTCTGCCCGACGCAAAGCGCCGGGGCCTGCATAGAAAAACATGTCCTCGCCAATAAAACCCTCTGTGCAGCCGATTGATACTTTGAGTGTAGGGGTGCGCGGCTTGCCGCCGATATGACTCACCCGCACGCGATCAGTACCCACTTGCTCAATCTGCACCGTCGTGAAATCAACCACAACGTCGGGCGTCAGGTAATTTGCAGGATCATGCACTTCGTACAACATTTGTTCTTTAATCGTTTCGAGCGTGATCGCCCCGCCTGTGCCGGCGACCTTAGTGATCACGGCACTGCCATCCCGACTCACCTCAGCAATTGGAAAACCAAAATTCCATGGCTCGGGCACGTCTTTAAAGCCTGGGTCTGAAAAATATCCGCCCGTCGCCTGCGCACCGCATTCAAGTAAGTGACCGATGCCATTGCCTTGACCTAACTTGACGTGATCTAAAGGATCCCAGCCAAACTCATACATCATCGGTGCCATAAAGATTGAAGGATCCGCGACACGACCTGTAATCACAATCTGCGCACCCGCCTTCAAGGCTTCAACAATTGGCTCGGCCCCTTGATAGACTTCAGCCGAAATTAAATTCGACTTCAATGTTGAAGTCGGCTGACCGTTTTCTAAAATACGATCAGTCAGTTCGAGCACATGCTCGGTGATGAGACTGCCATTGACCGAAGCGACCTTGACGCCTTTGAACCCGAATTCATTGAGCCAATACACAATGCGCTTAGCCGCTGCGTCGGGATTGATCCAGCCTTGATTGGTGATGATCTTGGTGCCGTTTTTCATACAAGCAGGCAGCACTGCCTTCATCCGATCATCAAGATAGGTGTCATAGCCCGGAAAGGTTGGATCGCGCCGAGCGCGCACTTGTGCAGCCGAGACAGTAGCCTCGGCCATGGTTTCAAAGCACAAATAATCTAGCTGACCTTTTTCGGCGTTCAGCGCGGCGGGTTCAACGCGATCGCCCCACCATGCTGCACCCGAACCAATTCTGATGAGGTCTTTCATTAAACAGTCGCCACCGCCGTCGAAGGTGAACCCACCGCACCGGGCAAGCGTAGCGGTGGCGCAGTCAGCAAGAAGCGGTTACGCCCGTTCTTGCGCAACCACTGTGCCAACGGGGTCAAATAAAACATTTCGCCCAGATGCACACCTAATTTAAACAAGCAGTGTTCATGAATGGGTAAGGTCGCACAGCAACCAATGTGACTCGTGGCCGGATGTGCTTCGACCGCGTAGTTGTCGGCCATCAACACGACCAACTGACTGTCTGTAATCCAGTTCAACAGTTTTTTATCGCGACCATCTAACGCCGCACAGCTATTGTTTAACAGCTGGAGGTCGGGCTTGCCCTTCATATCCATCAACATCTGCGCAAAGCCCGTGTGCAAGCAAACCATATCGCCTTTCTCAACGACGACCTTGTCTTGCTCTAGGACGCGCATCAGCGTGTCATAACTAACGTTTTCACGCTTATTGCCAAAGTGCGCGTGAAAATCAATCATGACGCCGCGACCTTGCACGCAGGATTCAGCCATATTTTGAATACCAAGTGCCACAGCGTTTGAGGTGCTGCGCTGATCACCGGGCTGCGGGACCCCTGCATCTTTGCCATCAGCCGGGCCTTGAATATCTTGCCCTGCGCGATAGCCGTTGTAATAAACCGCCTCGGGAATCCCATCGTTGTTCGCATCAAAGAGTGAACCGACGTGCGCCAAGCTGTCCCACTGCGTTGAGTATTGCAGATGCATCACAACCAGATCGTCACTCACGACGTCGGTATGCTGGTCGTTATCTGCAAACAAGCGGTAATTCATATTGGGACGCCCATCGCGCAAGGTTGGACGAATGACAGGCGGAAAACGGCGCGGGTTCAACAAATTGCCCCCGGGTAGATCGAGGGGCAGGCTCAAACAGAAAGGAATTCCGTGTTCAACCTCGGCCACGCCTTGTTTGATTTTTTCAGGCGTCAGCAGATTGATTCGGCCACGTTGGTCATCGGGCCCAAAGTCACCCCAGGTTGAGCCTTCAGGACGATTCACCCATCTTTTTG
>CAIYCP010000425.1 GCA_903924715.1 uncultured beta proteobacterium | reverse complement strand
TTGTATATACCGCCCCAATCTTTACTGGGCTCGGCCTGCATTACTGGCGTCCTGATGAACGGCTGAACTGGTGGCAATGGGCAGGTGTCCTCATCTGTTTTGGCGGGATTGGTCTGGCGTTTTGGGGGCCAAGCACACAAACCTCCTTCAGTGCCAGCATGCTGCTCGGGGATTTTCTTGCTCTAGGCGCGGGCCTACTTTGGGCCGTCACCACAGTGATGATCCGTTGCTCTGGTTTAGCGCGTATCGCAGCCACACAAACAACCCTCTATCAATTGCTCGGGGCTGGGTTCGGCCTGCTCTTGGCCTGTGTCGTCACGGGTGAGTCAAACATCCACTGGAGCCCTCTTTTAATTGCAAGCATTTTGGCCCAGGGTGTGGTGATTTCATTTTTTAGTTTATTGATCTGGTTTTGGTTACTCAGACACTATTTAGCTTCGCGAGTCTCGATCTTTACCTTTATGACGCCGTTGATTGGCGTGGGGTTTGGGGTATGGTTACTCAATGAACCCCTTCATTTCGATTTCATTTGGGGGGCCTTGATGGTGATGACCGGCGTTATTTTGGTTAACCTTTCGCCTAAACACCCACGCGCGCAAGGATCTTGATTTTGTTATGTGTTTAGCTATTTTTGCTCAAAACGTTTTGCCAGAGTGGCCGCTCATTGTTGTGGCAAATCGCGATGAATTACACCTGCGTCCGACCGAGGCGGCCCAGCCTTGGTCTGATGCCCCTGATCTGCTGGCAGGACGAGATTTACAGGCTGGAGGCACGTGGCTTGGCATCACGACCGCAGGACGTGTCGCCTTGCTCACCAATTATCGGGAACCTGGTGGGCGCGATCTACAAGCACCCTCACGCGGCTTACTCGCAGAGCAATATCTACGGCAAAAGCAGCCTGCTGCACAGTATCTACAAGCGCTTGAGCAACAAGGTGCCTCGTACAACGGTTTCAATTTGTTGGCGGGTGATCAAAGCGGACTTTGGTATTACTCAAATCGCGAGCCTGGCGCGCCGAGCAAAGTCTCCGATGGTGTGACCGGTGTATCAAACGCGACCCTCAATACGCCGTGGCCTAAACTGCTTCGCACCAAGCGAAGCGTCTCAGAACACCTGGCTGAGGCACGTCAACCAGCCCCGGCACGACTTTTTGAGATTTTTCAAGATACGAGTCGAGCCGCCGACCATGAGTTACCCGATACGGGCGTTGGCATTGATCGCGAAAAACTGCTGGGCAGCCCCTTCATACAAAATGAACGCTATGGCACACGCTGCACAACAATCATTTTGAAGCACCGTGATGGCTACGCCTTGTTTTACGAAAAGCGCTACAACGCGCTTGGCCAAGCTGTGGGTGATCAGAATTGGCGCATCGATTTTATGACCGCACGCATCGCGTCGTTTTAAGGCATACGAAAGAATATCGTTGTTGTCAGGCATAAATATACTGTATATTTATACAGTATATTTACTTTTGATCTCTGACGATGTCTACACCAACGACCCCCACTCAAGGCGCCTCTGCTTCGCTGCTTGAGCTGCATCCTACGCTTTGGCGAGGCTCGCAGTTTGGCAGCCGTGCAGGCCTCACAATCTCGACCGGATTTACAGCGCTTGATGCCGAATTACCCGGCAAGGGCTGGCCAACAGGGGTACTCATTGAGTTGCTGACACCCTATGCAGGCATTGGCGAAGTCAGGCTCTTACATCATGCGTTACAAACCACACCTAGTACTCGACCCATTGTGTTGCTGCAGCCCCCTTATCAACCCAACATCGCTTGCTGGCTAGGTTGGCGACTCAATCCCCAGCGACTGCTTTATTTAGCACCGCAACGTGCGCGTGATGCTTATTGGGCGGCCGAGCAGATATTAAAAGATGGCAGTTGCGCAGCCTTGCTTTTTTGGGCGCATCCAATTCAAACGTCAATCCTCAAACGGTTGCATCTAGCTGCGCAAAGCAGTCAAACACTATTTTTTATGTTTCGTCCTCAAGGGGTACAAAGCGACGCCTCGCCTGCAGCATTGCGACTGCGCTTGGCACCCGAACCCACGGGCGCACTCGCCCTGTCAATCATCAAACGTCGCGGCCCCACTTGCGGGCACGTCATCAGGCTTGCTACGCCTCTCACCGAATCATTTTCTACGTTTACCCATGACACGATGGATCGGCTTACACCTGCACAGCCTCAGTCTCGACACCTGGCGACTCCGTTGGCTGACTGAGCCAACTGCAGCAGCCGTGTTTGAGCACGAGGTTCTCATTGCTGCAACACGTGGCGCGCAGCAGTGTGGGCTTAAGCTAGGAATGCGCTGCGCGACGGTGCGCAGCTTAGCGCCTGAATGTTTACTTTTTCCAAGAGACGAGGCGGCAGAGCAACGCGCCTACACGCAAGCTGCGCAAGTCGCGCTCGCGTATTCACCCGCAGTCTATCAATACAGTGACTACACCTTACTGATCGATGCGACCTCAAGTTTGCGACTATTCGGTGGTATTCGTCTCATCGTTCAACGTCTACGACAACAACTACAACATTTAAAGTTGCAAGTTCGAAGCAGCGTTGCCCCGACGGCAATAGGCGCTTGGCTTTTAGCGCAGGCTACACAATCCTCTGCGCGCTATGCCTGCCATCCATCAACCCTTGTACGTTTACTTAACGGTTTACCCTGCGCGGCGCTGCCAAGTGCAAGACCACACTTAATTTGGCTCAAAGCCATTGGTTGCGAAACGCTGGGGGGCTTACGTGCTTTGCCGCGCGATGGTTTACAACGACGGGTTGGAACCGACTTGCTGATCG
>CAIYCP010000424.1 GCA_903924715.1 uncultured beta proteobacterium | reverse complement strand
CGTAATGAACCTCCAGATATTGATGTCGATTTTGAACACCAGCGACGCGAAGAGGTGATTCAATATCTCTATCAAAAATATGGGCGTCACCGCGCCGCTCTTACTGCTGTCGTCACCTCGTATCGCCCGCGCAGTGTGTTACGCGATACAGGGCGCGCGCTTGGGATTGATGCGCACATCATTGATCAGGCGGCTCAAGCACACCGTTCGTGGGATGGAAAACAAAATCTAATCACTCGCATCACCCAGGCCGGGTTAGACGCTGAAGCTGTCGTCACACAGCAATGGGCTGAACTCGCGCAAGCGTTGATGGGATTTCCACGCCACCTTTCTCAGCACCCCGGAGGCTTCGTTCTTGCTCGAGGGTTGCTATCGCGTCTCGTACCAATTGAAAATGCAGCGATGCCTGAGCGTAGTGTGGTGCAGTGGGATAAAAACGACTTGGATGCTGTCGGTTTATTAAAAGTCGACATTCTGGCGTTAGGGATGCTGACCGTGATTCGTCGTAGTTTTCAATGGGTGGCCTGGCGTCGCAACCTGCCCAACTTTAGCTTGCAAGATATACCGGATGATGACGCCCCAACCTACGACATGATTTGTGCTGCAGATACGGTCGGAGTCTTTCAGATTGAATCACGTGCGCAAATGTCGATGTTGCCACGTCTTAAACCACGCACGTTCTATGATTTAGTGATCGAGGTCGCCATCGTACGACCAGGTCCGATTCAAGGCGGAATGGTTCACCCTTACTTGCGCAGACGACAAGGCCTGGAACCGATCGAATTTCCGAATCGGGCAGTCCGTGCCGTGCTTGAACGTACGCTCGGCGTACCCATTTTTCAAGAGCAGGTGATTAAAATCGCTATGGTTGCAGCAGGCTTTACGGCCGGTCAAGCCGATGAATTGCGTCGCTCAATGGCGGCTTGGCGGCGCAAAGGTGGCATTGATCAATTTCGACAAAAGCTCATTGCGGGTTTGCTCAATCATGGCTATACCCCAGAATTTGCCGAAACGATTTTTAAACAGATCGAGGGGTTTGGCGAATATGGATTTCCAGAAAGTCATGCCGCAAGTTTTGCGCTGCTCGCGTATGCCAGTGCCTGGTTGAAATGTCATGAACCCGAAGCATTTTTAACTTCACTGCTGAACGCACAACCGATGGGCTTTTATGCCCCTTCACAACTCATTCAAGACGCGCGACGTCACGGCGTACAACTCTTGCCGATTGATGTGCAAGCAAGCGCTTGGGAATGCACGCTTGAAATGCTGGCCGACACGACATTAGCACTTAACCGACCCGCAGTGCGTTTAGGCTTAAACCAGATTGTCGGTTTACCGCAGGCCGCAGCACACGCGCTACTCCAAGCACGTGAGTCAGGACGCTTTCTTGACGCGCGCGATCTTGGTCGGCGCGCCGAACTCACTCAAGCGGTCTTACAGCAACTTGCTCTAGCGGGCGCTTTGCATAGCTTAAGTGGGCATCGCCGCTTGGCCGCGTGGAGTGCCGCGGCGAGCGTAGCCACTAAAGGCCTTTTACGCGAAGCTGAACCGCTTGAAACAGAATCCCCAGCATTACAGGCCCCGTCAGAAGCACACAATATCGTCACCGATTATCAACGTCTAGGATTCACGCTTGAGCGACATCCTTTGGCGTTACTGCGTCAAACCTTCACTCGGTTACGCTTTATATCCGCCAACGTATTGACATCCTATCCTCATGGGCGATTGGCGCGCACTTGCGGGCTCGTGACGATGCGTCAGCGCCCACAAACAGCCAAAGGCGTAATGTTTATCACACTCGAAGACGAAACCGGATCCATCAATCTTATTGTGCGCCCTGAGCTTGTACTACGTCAGCGCCAAGAGCTGTTACATGCGTCGTTGTTAGCGGCGATTGGTACTTGGCAAAACCTGCAGGGAATACAGCACTTACTTGTTGGGCGCCTAGAGGATCACTCAGCATTGCTAGAACAAATAGGTGCCGAACAAACGCTTTAACCCCCTCGTACACTGTTCGTCCACCGACCGCTACAAACGCCATCCTTTCATACACGGTGCCTTGGCTTTATACTAGTTACTCTTCTTTTTGATGAGCAGGCTACTTTTATGTCAGACCTTAAACTTCGTATTGCAGAATCCGTCAAAGACGCCATGCGGGCAAAGGCCAGCGAGCGTTTAGGTACCCTGCGCTTTTTGCAAGCGGCCATCAAGCAAAAAGAAATCGATGAACGCAAAGACGTCACAGATGCTGAGGTAACTGCGATCATTGAAAAACAAATCAAACAGCGCCGCGAATCAATCGCCGCCTACGAACAAGCGGGCCGCACTGAAACCGCCGCACAAGAAACCGCCGAGATGGTCGTGCTGAAAGAATTTTTACCACAGGCAGCAACAGAGGCTGAAGTCAATGCAGCCATTGAGGCCGCCGTGGCTCAGGTACTCGCGCAAGGGATTACAGGCAATCCTGCGATGGGAAAAGTCATGGCAATTTTAAAGCCGGCCCTTGCCGGTCGTGCCGAAATGTCAACCCTATCAGCACTGGTGAAAGCGAAACTCGGCTAAGGTTTCACTGCACGCTTAGCGTGCTTGATTCACCTAACGTTTAATTTTTAACACTTTAAACGATGCCGATGCTTTGGCAATCAACTTACCTTCAGTATCCAGCACTTCGCCTTCACAAAACGCAATCGATGATCCTCGCCGCAGGCAACGTGCCTGTATCGTCAAATCAGTGATTGCGGGCTCGATACAGCTCACCGTGATATCGATCGTTGCCATCCCCATTCCAAGGGGATCAACCGAGCGGCCTGCTGCGCTGAGCGTAAAGTCGAGCAAGCTCATGAGCGCACCGCCATGGATGTGACGGCGACTATTGAGTAGATCTTCGCGAATTTTTAACTGCGTCACGGCGCGGTCATCTTTGCACAACACGGGGATCACACCCAGAAATTTTAGATAGGGAATCTCTAAACCGAAATAAGTTGATGGTTCGAAAAGTTCTGACACAGTCTGCTTTTTAAATAATGGTGAGAAAAAAATCAGGCGCTCGGATGCGCGCCGATTCTGTCAAAAGGGCTTAGTTGATCAATTACCTTCACTACTTTTTACTGGGTGCGCGAACGCCGGGCATGTAAGTCGAACACGTCGGAACACCAAATTGCAGCGCTTCATGTACCGCTGCAACCGAAGCACGATTCCAAATATCCGCATCCACCGCATAGGTGGTGATTTCAGAGTTTTTATCGTCTAAGGCACGAATATCGATCTGTCCGTAGCGAACGCCTCCGAGGCCACCGACCACCCAGACTTGTGCCGTGCGCGTGGCAATATCAAGCTGCCCCTTAACGGGCAATGTGTCGCCATCGCTCCAGCATTGCTGCACCTGCAATTTCGCGAGTTGATACAACTCTTGATATGCGCGCGGCAATACAAAGGTTTCTTTAGGTGATGTTTTAGTATCAATGCCGATACAGCCCGTGACCAGAAACGCTGCCAGGACTGAAACCCACTTAAGTTTGATCCCCATACGAACCTTTTGACCCATTATTTGAATATTAATGCCGCAACCCCGTGCCGCCACTCGGCAACAATCCAGCCGCAAGCCTGTTATTTTACCGATAATGCATGACCGCAGCCTCGCGCAGACCTTCTTCTCTTTTTTGTATACAAATCATGTCACGACTTTGCTCTGATGCTCACGACCCCGGTTCGCAACAGGGTACTCCCTCGCTTTGGGTTGTGCTGGCGGCTTTGTTGGGCCTGACAGCAGTGGCTTTGGGCGCCATCGCAGCACACGCGCTTAGCGATCCACACGCCGCACTTGCAGTCGAACGCGCCTCACTTTATCAGCTCATTCACGCGGTCGTTTTACTTTACGCCGCAAACTTACCAGGCAAGTTTGCGGCTGCAGCGCGCATCCTCTTATTAATCGGCATTCTGGGGTTTTGCGGTGCAATAGAGCTCAAATACTTGTTTTCCCTCCCCAGGCTTGGCGTAGTGGCTCCAGCAGGCGGGATCACCTTGATGCTCGGCTGGCTGATGCTAGCGGCTTCAGCGCTGTGGCGCCCAACCCCTAAAACCTAGGCCAACCCCCGCCTCGCCACACGCAAGCTCGCATCAATGGTAAAAAGCTACTTGGTGAGTGATTCACTCAGCCCTATTTTATTGACTCTTGATAAACACAACGACCCATGACAATACGAGACAAAGCTTATATCGTCGGTGCCTACGAGCACCCTACCCGCAAAGCACCTGATAAATCGGTGGCACAAATCCACGCCGAGTCTGCCAAGGGCGCGCTCGCCGATGCCGGTTTATCGCTCAGCGATATCGACGGTTACTACTGCGCAGGCGATGCACCTGGTTTGGGCATGCTCAATATGGCTGACTACATGGGGCTCACCAATTTGAGCCATGTCGACTCAACCGAAACGGGTGGCTGTTCTTATTTGATCCACGTATCACACGCTGCACAAGCGATTGCTGCGGGCAAGTGCAAGATTGCACTCATCACACTGGCCGGTCGCCCACGTTCGGCAGGTTCGTCAGGTATGCAACCCCGCAGTTGGGGCGTCGATATCCCTGACGTGCCGTTTGAAGGCCCCTTTGGCCCCGTAACAGTCAACAGCTACGCGATGGTTGCCGCTCGCCACATGTACGAATACGGCACCACGGCTGAGCAACTCGCTTGGATTAAAGTCGCTGCCTCGCATCACGCACAGCACAATCCTCATGCCATGCTGCGCGATGTCGTCACGGTTGAAGATGTCGTCAATTCACCCCTCGTTTCGACTCCGCTTCACCGGTTGGACTGCTGTGTGGTCAGTGACGGTGGTGGTGCACTGATCGTTGCACATCCCGACATTGCAAAATCACTTAAACGCCCGCTCGTCAAAGTGCGTGGCGCTGGTGAAGCGCTGAAGGGTCAATTAGGTGGACATGTTGACCTGACCTATTCGGGCGCACGCGCCTCGGGTGCCGCCGCCTTCGCAGAAGCCGGCTTGACCCCAAAAGATATCAAATACGCGTCAATCTATGACAGCTTCACCATTACGGTGTTGATGCAACTTGAGGACCTTGGCTTCTGCAAAAAAGGCGAAGGCGGAAAATTTGTGTCTGATGGCAACCTGATTTCAGGCGTTGGCAAATTACCCTTCAATACGGATGGCGGTGGTTTATGCAACAACCACCCCGCAAATCGCGGTGGTATCACCAAGGTGATTGAGGCCGTACGCCAATTACGCGGAGAAGCTCACCCCGCCGTGCAAGTTAAAAACTGCGACCTCGCCTTAGCCCATGGCACCGGCGGCCTGCTTGGCGCGCGTCACGGCAGCGCAACCCTGATTCTGGAGCGTGCATAATCATGACTATGATGTATCAACCCAACCCAATTCCCGCACCCGCCAAAGAACCCGGCAACGAACCCTTTTGGGATGCGGCACGTACCGGCAAGTTTCTGGTTAAACACTGCACTTCGTGCAAAAAACCTCACTGGTATCCACGCACACTGTGCCCCTTCTGTTTCGGTGAAACCGAGTGGAAAGAAGGCTCAGGCAAGGGCGTGATTTACTCGTTAAGCGTCATGCAACGGGGCAATCCAAATCCCTATTGCATCGCCTACGTCACACTAGAAGAAGGCGTCACAATGATGACGCAGATCGTCG
>CAIYCP010000423.1 GCA_903924715.1 uncultured beta proteobacterium | reverse complement strand
TAATTTTTGCGCAACGCCCTGCACCTCAGCCGCATCCGTCAATGCGAGATAACGGGGCGTAGGCAATCCGGCCTCGGTCCACACTCGCTTGGTCATCACTTTATCCATTGCCAAGCTTGACGCCATCGGGCCACTCCCGGTGTACGGGATATTCAAGAGCTCAAGCGCACCTTGCAAGGTACCGTCTTCGCCATATCTCCCATGCAAGGCAATAAAGACGCGGTCAAATTTTTGAGCCGCGAGCTCTGCCAAGCTTTTTAGACCTGTATCAAACAAATGCGCCTGAACACCCAGTCCGCACAACGCAGCGTGCACGCCTGCGCCAGACATGAGTGATACTTCGCGCTCAGCGGACTGGCCTCCATACAAAACGCCAACCTTACCGAAATCGTATGTCATCGCGGCACCCCCAGCTGATGAGGAACCTTACTAATCGAACCGGCACCCATCACGATCACGACATCCCCTTCTTGAGCAAAATTCAAAATTGCCTCGGGCATCAGCGAAACATCTTCAACGAATAAAGGTTCAACCTTGCCTGCCACCCGAACACCCCGCACCAGGGCGCGCCCATCGGCTGCAACCAAAGGCGGTTCGCCCGCCGCATAGACCTCAGTCAACAACACCGCATCCGCCGAGCCCAGCACTTTGACAAAATCTTCAAAACAATCACGCGTTCGCGTGTAGCGATGAGGCTGAAATGCCAACACTACGCGTCGGTCTGGCCAAGCCCCTCGTGCAGCCGCCAATGTTGCGGCCATCTCAGCGGGATGGTGCCCATAGTCATCAACAACTTTGAAGGTTCCGCCCTTCTTGGCAGTGAAATCGCCGATCTGAGTAAAACGGCGACCAACCCCTTTAAAGTCGGACAGCCCTTGGGCGATCGCGGCATCACTGACGCCTAGCTCGGTGGCCACTGCAATCGCGGCCAACGCATTCAAGACGTTATGCACGCCGGGCAAATTCAAACTGATGGCAAGAGGATCTAAATGTCCGTCGCGCGTTTGACGCCGCACCTCAAACTGCATCCGCGTCCCAACTGCCTTGACATTGGTTGCGACGACTTGTGCGTCGGGCGATAAACCATAGGTCGTAACGGGTCGTGAAATAAACGGAATGATTTCACGCACATTGGCGTCATCGGCGCAAACGATCGCGCTGCCGTAAAACGGTAATCGCTGCGTAAACTCGACAAAGGCGCTTTTTAGTTTTGCCAAGTCATGCCCGTAAGTATCCATGTGGTCAGCATCGATATTGGTGATGATTGCCATCACGGGCAGCAAATTTAAAAACGACGCATCCGATTCGTCTGCTTCAACGACAATAAAATCACCCTGTCCGAGCCCAGCGTTTGCACCTGCCGCATTCAAACGTCCCCCAATCACGAAGGTCGGATCGAGTCCGCCGGCAGCCAACACGCTCGCGACTAGACTGGTCGTAGTGGTCTTGCCGTGCGTACCCGCAACGGCGATACCGCGTTTAAGGCGCATCAACTCGGCCAACATCACTGCACGAGGTACGACTGGGATTCGCGCCTGCCGTGCAGCAATCACCTCAGGATTGTTATTGGCCACTGCAGTCGACGTCACCAACGCATCGGCACCAGTAATGTTTTCAGACTGATGCCCTAGCGTGATCGTTGCACCCAAACTAGCCAAGCGCTGAGTCACCGTCGAATCCGCAAGATCTGAGCCTGAAATTCGATAACCTAAGTTCAGCAACACTTCGGCAATACCGCTCATGCCAGACCCGCCAATGCCCACGAAGTGAATATGCTCGATGCGATGCTTCATGCAGACACCCCCGCAAGCTCTTCGCAAATATCTGCAATCCGCTGCGCAGCCTGCGGACGCGCATGATGCCGCGCTCTCTGCGCCACGCCACTCAACTCATCGCGTGTGCGGGCGAGCAACCACTGACTCAGCCCCTCGGGCGTCAAATCTTTTTGTTGCTGTAGCCAAGCCGCACGATCATCACTCAAAAAGCGGGCATTGGCCGATTGATGATCGTCTACCGCATGAGGGTA
Source organism: uncultured beta proteobacterium (assembly GCA_903924715.1). Taxonomy (GTDB): domain Bacteria; phylum Pseudomonadota; class Gammaproteobacteria; order Burkholderiales; family Burkholderiaceae_B; genus Zwartia. The sequence goes on along the minus strand of CAIYCP010000423.1, from coordinate 186 downwards.
CGGAATAAATAGTGCAGCGACCCCCGCTGCGGCGACTTCGGCAACAGTCATCGCCCCAGCCCGACAAATTAATAAATCGGCCTGCGCAAGCGCTCCGGCGATATCTTCAATGAACGAGACGCAGCGGGCCTCAACACCCGCTCGCTGATAAGCTGCCAACAAGGTCTCTAAGTGCTGTGCGCCGGC
>CAIYCP010000422.1 GCA_903924715.1 uncultured beta proteobacterium | reverse complement strand
GGAAACCTCATCGTCTATGCGTCGCTGCGTGCTTCGACGGCCATCATTACTGAATCCTCCTTATCATTTTTAGGGCTGGGCGCCCAACCTCCTACGCCAAGTTGGGGTCAGATGCTTTCGACCGCGATGCAGTATTGGGATGCTTGGTGGATGAGTGTGTTTCCAGGCATTGCGATTTTCATCACTGTCATCGCGTTGAATTTTTTGGGTGATAGTTTGCGCGACACCCTCGATGCGCGGTTGCCTAGTTCTTCTTAAGGATTGATTATGTCGTTGTTGGTGGGATTCAAAGTGGCACAGGTCGGCCCCGGCTTAGCGGCAGCAGTTTGTGGGCGTCTGATGGCCGACTTTGGTGCAGAGGTTGCTTGTGTTCACAATGAGTCGGCCAGTCAACCAGAACCGTTTGCTCACTCGTTAACGCCCTTGCAAACGTACCTTGATCACGGTAAACAATGTGAGTTCAAAGCGCTCGCAGAGGCTGATTTGATCGTCTGCGAAGGCTCGCCGGATACCTTGCGTGAACGTAATCAGACGCTTGAACAGTTGCGAGTGCATAATCCGCAAGCGGTGATTGTTTTGATTTCTCCGTATGGCCAGAGTGGACCGATGGCCAATGCACCCGCTAGTGATTTGACGCTTTTCTTTTCTAGTGGAATTTCTCAATTTTTGACCGGACAGGTTGATGATCTCTCGGAAGCTCCGATTTATCCGGTTGGGCATCAATCTGTCTTTTTGGCTGGTATTGCGGCGGCTTGCGCCGGTATGTTTGCCGTTCAAACAAAACAGCCAGCGGCCTTTGTTGACATTTCAATGCAAGAGGTTTTGGCGACACTCGCCATCTCAGAACTCGCTTGTGCGGGGCTGGGTTTACCGAATCGGCCTCGTAAGCGTTTAACGGATGGCAACGGCGCGACGGTTTGTATTTTGCAGGCCAGCGATGGGTATGTGGCAATCTCGCCGCGTGAAGAAAAACAATGGCTGGCTTGGCTGCAGGCGATGGGGTCACCCAGTTGGGGGCACGAGGCACGCTTCGCACGAAAAGCAGATCGCGTGGCGAATTGGGATGCGTTATTTGCCAAGATGTCAGAGTGGTCTGTCAATTACGATAAAAAAACAATTGCAGAGCTGGCACAAACTGCCCATGTGCCTAGTTTTCCGCTCTGCGAGCTTGCTGAGCATTTTTCTTTAGAGCAGCTTAAACATCGGGATTTTTTTAAAGAACTTGAAATAAATGGTTTTGCCTGTCGCGTGCCTGGGTCTGCTTTTGGTTTAACCGTCCGACAAGGTGCCGGTCTCGCTTCGCAAGCCCTCGCTTCGCTGCCGCTCACTGGTTTTCGAGTCTTAGATTTTAGTTGGGTCATTGCCGGTCCAACAGTGACGCGCACGCTTGCTGCCATGGGTGCTGAAGTGATCAAAGTCGAGGCTCCCGGCGCGGGCGATCCTGGGCGAACTTCAACCCTTCACACGGTGCTTGGGCAGGGTAAGCAAGGCGTGGTGCTTGATCTTAAGACAGAGGCAGGACTCGCAGCGGCTAAAGAATTGGTTAAACAGTCTGATATTTTGGTCGAGAATTTTGCAACAGGGGTGATGGCCAAGTTAGGTCTCGGACCCGAGGTATTGCATCAACTGAATCCTGACTTGATCTACGTGTGTGCTTGCGGTGCAGGGCGCACGGGGCCAGATGCCAAGCTTGTTGCGTACGGTACGTTGCTGCAATCATTCTCTGGCTTTGCGGGTCTAAATCGCCACCCCGATCGCCCGCCTCGGGTGGGCTTTGCCTGGCTTGATCCAATGTGCGGGTTGATGATTGCTTTTGGTGTGGCGGCTGCTGTTTGGCAACGGCGACGCTCAGGGCGGGTTGCCAACATTGATTTTTCAATGATTGAGGGGATGTTATGGACGCTTGCTCAGCCCCTGATCGCAGCGCAAATTGATGCCCCGCCTCAGCCGCAAGGTGATGGGTCTGCAGACTACAGTCCCCATGGCGCTTGGGCGTGTAGGGGCGATGACGAGTGGATCAGCATTGCCGTGACATCCGAGTCGCAGTGGTTAGCGTTATGTCAGCTCATTACGGGGCTGTCTGCGCTGAGTCGGCATGATCTCAAGGCTCGGCAGAACGCAGCACCCATGATTCGTGAGGTGCTAGCACAGTGGGCGAGCGGGCGCATGAGTCTCGAAGCACAAGAGCTCTTGCTGCGGGCTGGTATTCCAGCTGCAGCGCTCGCCACGTCAAAGAATCTTGCCGACAGCGAGCATTTGAAAGAGCGTGGTTTTTGGGAAAAGTCTGGTGTGGGTGTTTTGCCTGGCTTGCCTTGGCGCTCTAACCTTGAACGCATGCAAGGCCAAGCGCCTGCGCTGGGCGAGCACACAGAGTTGGTGTTGCGTTCGGTCTTGGGCCTGACGCCACAGGCAATTAAACACTGGCGTGAGCAAGGCGCGTTCGGTTAGAACTCGCCGCTGCGGTAGGCATCATCTAGGCGTTTAGCTTCTTCTTCGGAAAGCGCTTCCCAAGGCTCTCCACGACGCCTAAGCGTACCGTTAAATTCTGGTGGACGTTTTTCATTAAACGCTTGACGACCTTCTTCGCCATCGGCGGTGGTTTGGATCAGTAGTGAGTTAATCAGATTTTGAATATGCCACGCCTGATCGGTTGGCATGTCACCGAAGCGCACAACAAATTCTTTCATCATGCGTACGGCAACGGGCGGCAGGGTGCAGATATGTCGCGCGAGTTCTTCGGCGCGAGTCATTAAGTCGGCGTGCGGGACGATCTCGTTAATTAAACCGATACGCAGAGCCTCTGGCGCATCAAAAGGCAGATCGGTGAGCAAAATTTTCATCGCGTCAATGTAGCGCAGCTGTTTGATCAATAAGCTTGCACCAGGCCCGTGACCAAGCCAGCCCTGCGAAGTGAGGGCAAACTTGAATTTGGCATTCTCAGCACTGGCAATACGAATGTCGGTCGAGGCCAACAGCGTGTACAGGCCCGCGCCCGCTGCCCACCCGTTGACCGCTGCGATCACCGGTTTCCAGACTCGCGGGTAGTGGTCTCCCATGCGACCATCGACGCCCGTTTTTTGACCATGAACGGTGCCTGCGAGTGGCCAAAAAATTCGCTGGGTACGTAGATACTCACGATCTTCCGCTGTGAGATCAGGTCGCGGCTTTAAGTTGTGTCCACCACAAAAGTGTCGATCACCCGTGCCAGTGAGAATTGCACAACGTACGCTTCGATCTTCCCACATGTCGATCCATGCCGCCGAAATATCGTCAGAGGTTGCCTTGTCTAGAACGTTGGCCTTATCTGGATTGTCCAGAGTGATGTAGGCAACACCATTACGTTTTTCATAGAGAATAGGCACAATGACATCCTTTAAAGAAGCAAGACGAGCAGTCATTCAAGAGACAAAACGAGCAGTCATTCAAAAAATAATACGAGCCGTGACTCAAAAAACAAGACGAGCCGTGATGCAAGAAACCAGGCCAACTGTCATTCGTTTTTCTTCACGAGTCAATGTTTGCTTGCAAATGTACCACTCTCTGAGCCGAGCCCTTTCTGGGCTGTTTTCGCAAGGTGGTGAGTCCTTCGTTGACTAGGGTTTGAAAAAAAGCTACGCTCTGACGCATAACTATTAAAAATAGATCACGTTCTGCCGACTAGGCGGTGCATCAGTTGTCAGGTGCAGCAGCGCTTGGGCCGAGTCGAGATTGCCAAAGGGGGCTGTATGATCAGATTATTTCGTCAAATGTCTTTGATAAGCGTTGTGTCTTTGGCGGCGTGCTTCGCGACGTTGACCATGAGTTGGCCAACGTTCGGTGCTGAGCCTGTACGTGGTGGCACGCTGAATATTGCTTTTCGATTTACCGTGGCAAGTTTAGATCCGCTCTTTGGCAATGCCCCAGGCGTTGATCGAAAAATTTTCAATTTATTCGCGGAGAATTTGCTCTATCAAGATCAGAGCGGAAATTTTCATCCGGTGTTAGCCAAGAGTTGGAAGCTTAGCGACGACGGCAAAACCCTTCACTTCTATCTCAGACCTGAAGTCAAATTTCAGGATGGAACCCCTTTTGATGCTGAGGCTGTCAAATTTAATCTAGATCGTTTACTCGATCCAAAAGTCAAGGCACCAGCAAGCCAATATATGGCCGATTTAGAGTCGGTGGAGGTCGTTGATGTTTTGACCGTTCGGCTCAATCTCAAGCGAAAGTCAGGCGTTATTCTGGCGATGTTAGCTGTTGAGCCGGGTTCAATGGTCTCTCCGACCGCAGTGAAAGAAAAAGGTGCAGATTTCAGCCGCGCGCCGGTGGGGACTGGCCCTTTTCAGATTGTGTCGTGGTCGGGCAACCAAATGAGTGCCAAACGCAACCCCTACTACTGGCGCAAAGGTCAAGACGGACAGGCGTTGCCTTATTTGGATCAGATCGAGATCAAAATTATCCCTAACTCTGCGATTCGAATCGTCGAGTTGCAATCGGGCAATACGCATTTGATCGATTATCTTGAAACAAAAGATTTTGAGCAAGTCGTCAAAAATCCAAAGTTATTATTGCTTGAAGGTGCGACGGCAGTGACGCAACTGCTCGCCTTTAATATCAAACAAGCGCCCTTCGATAACGCCGATTTGAGGCGGGCAGTGTCTTACGCGATTAATCGGGTGGCACTTGAAAAGATGATCTCTAAGGGAAACGGTTCGATCATGTCAGGGATTGAACCTAACACCACGTGGGTGTTTGACGAGTCAGTCAAGGGGCATCAGTTCGATCTGGTCAAGGCGCGTGAAGCCTACGCAAAGTCCGCACACAAAGGGCCCATCGTGCTTTCTGCGATTCAACGAGACCCAGATACTCAGATCGCTCAATTGTTGCAGTCAATGCTTAAAGCGGCTGGTATCGAGTTGACGCTCGAAATGATGGATCGGCAGGCTTGGTTATCAAAGGTGTTGAGCTATCAATATGGCTTGGGTTTACTGCAAGCGTCCATCGCTCGCCCCGATCCTGACGTGACCTATAGCGATCTTTTTTCTGCTAAAGCTGCCAGAAATTATGCTGGCTATGACGCGGCGACCACGACTGATCCCTTGGTGTCTAAGGCGCGCGCCGAAGTTGATCCCGCTGTGCGCCGAAAAATATATTCTCAGATACAACAACATGTCATCGACAATTTTTACATTAGCCCATTATTTTGGAGACCCATCCGGGATGGTGCTTCAAAACGTGTGCAAGGGATTGAGCGCGAAGCCAGTATGTCTTGGTTCTATGGTGACTTATGGTTGTCAGCGGCTGCTGAGAAATAATTAGGTGGGCGCAGTGTTTGCTTGAAGTGGTCTATTTTTCGGAGAAAAAATCATGATGTCAGCAACGTGTCAAGCTGTGCAAGGTCAGTCTGTCTGGACTGGAGAGAGTTTAGAAAACGACCCGACTTGGCGTGTACAAATAACCGAGGCACAACAAGCTGAATTAAAAGCGAGCCTGGCCTTGGTCAAAAATAAAGGGCTAGGTCTCAGAGATCTCAATCAAGAGAACTTCCCGTTGGGTACGGCAACCCAAGAGTTAGCGCAACAGATTGTGGACGCAGTTAAAAACGGGCGTGGGTTTATTGTGTTGCGAGGCTTTCCGGTTCAAGGTCAGTCTGATGACGATATCCGTTTGATGTATCTTGGTTTAGGACAGCATCTGGGGACCTGCATCAGTCAGGATCCGCAGTCTGTGCTGATCGCGGATGTCAAAGAAAAAGGTATTGATAAAACCCCCCTCACTCGTGCCTACGGAAGCAAACATCCGACCCGCTTGCACGTCGATCTAGGTGATGTAGTGGGTCTGCTCGGGGTGCGTCAGGCTCCGATCGGAGCGCTGAGCACGATTGCTAGTTCCACTGCGGTCTATAACGAATTTGTACGACAGCACCCTGAGTGGTTGCCCCTCGCGTGTGAAGGTTTTCATTGGGATCGCTTTGCTGAACAAAAAGACTGGGAAGAGCCTTACTCACCGACCAAGATACCGGTGTTTAGTTTTGCACCTAATCATCAACTGAGCGTACGCTATAACCGCTCGTGGATCAACGCTGGCGCTCTGAGGCGCGACATCCCTTTTACCGAGCAAGAGCAGGCAATTCTTGATTTTTTTGACGCCACAGCTCGCAGCTTAGCGTTAACCGTGCGCATGCATCCTGGCGACGTATATTTTGCCAATAACTATCTGGTGCTGCATGGCCGCGACCAGTATGAAGAGTCGGCGGATACCCCTTTTGAACAAAGGCGCTTATTCTTGCGGGTGTGGTTCAATATTCCTGAAATCAGGCAGTTTTCAGATGAGGCGATTGTGCGGTTTGGCTTAAGTAGTCATGGCAATATCGGTTGGACAAGTCGCGAACTGACTCAGGGTAGAAATTTGGCCCCGGGTCATCAGCGTGCGCGACTTGAGTCGAACGCGCACGCCTGAGACTACCGCTTCAGTTTCGCAAACGCTGCCGCCATCGCGCCGCTCGCGCTTGTCTCGGGGGCGATGCTCGCGTTCGGTTTGCGTGCCCCGCGGTTGGCGTTGCCGCCTGAACCACCACCGTTGCCGCCACCTGAGCCACCGCCCGCAGCCATAGACCTGGCCGGCGGCGTATCGTCATTCAACCGCATCGTCAGTGCAATACGCTTACGCGCAATATCCACCTCTTGCACTCGCACCTGCACGGTTTGACCCACGCGTACGACATCGCGCGGATCACTCACAAATTTTTCAGCAAGTGCTGAGATATGCACTAAGCCATCCTGATGTACACCGATATCTACAAAGGCTCCAAAGTTTGCCACGTTGGTGACAACACCTTCAAGAATCATCCCAGGCAACAAGTCGTTCAGCGTTTCAACGCCTTCTTTGAAAGTGGCCGTCTTAAACTCTGGCCGTGGGTCGCGACCAGGCTTTTCGAGTTCAAGCAAAATGTCCCGTACAGTTGGGACGCCAAATTTTTCATCAACAAACTCGGCAGGCGATAAACCTTTTAGTTTGTCGCGGTTGCCAATTACATCTTTCATTTCGCTCGCAATTTTTTTCAAAATCCGTTCAACCACCGGATACGCTTCGGGGTGAACTGATGAGCGATCAAGAGGATTGTCACCGTTTTGAACGCGTAAAAAACCGGCCGCTTGTTCAAAGGCTTTTTCGCCAAAACGCGAAACCTCTTTGAGCGCTTTGCGATTGGCAAACGCGCCTTTTTCATCGCGATAGCTGACGATATTTTTGGCTAAAGTGCTGTTGAGCCCCGAGACGCGTGCTAGCAATGCGGCTGAAGCTGTGTTGACATCAACCCCAACGGC
>CAIYCP010000421.1 GCA_903924715.1 uncultured beta proteobacterium | reverse complement strand
TGAAACGTAAATCATGCTGCAATGCCAATCGATAACCGTTCGAGTTATAAATCTTAAAAAGACCTTGAGTGTCACCGCAGCTTGTCCCGGCACACATATTGCTCCGAAGAAATGAATCGACACTGCAGGATTTATTGTTGATATTTAATGGATCTAAGCAGCTATTGCATTGATTGATAACTTGATCATCTGTATTGCTTAATGATGGTGAATACCAGTGATTTCGATCAGGGTTTTGGCTTTCACTGTTAGTGCCTTGACACTGAAATGTTTGGGATGCTACAGGCTGGTTTTCTGTGCTGGTATTAGTGCTATTTCCGTCGCCGCAGGAAAGCAGAAACGGAATAATTAGTAATGGCGAAACGCTCTTTAAAATTGCTTGCATTCTCGCTCTTTATATTTGGCACTGTATAGTGGATCGGCTTTTTAGGACAACTTTTGCGAGTGGTTTAAGCTATGTTCCATCAACGGGACTAAGCAAACATGACCGAACGAAAGAAACGCAAGGTGCATTCGGCTGAATTTAAAGCCAAGGTTGGTCTTGAGGCAGTGCGTGGGGTCAAGACAATCAACGAGATTAGCCAGGAGTTTGGTGTTCATCCCGTGCAGGTGAGCCAATGGAAAAAAGAAATCCAAACGCAGTGCAAAACCTTGTTTGAAGGCAAACGCGGTCCAGTCCCAGCACCTGTGGCTGAGCATACCGAACCTGAGCGACTGTATAGCGAGATTGGCAGACTCAAAATAGAGCTCGATTGGCTTAAAAAAAAGTCAGGGATCAGCCTGCCATGATTCGAGAGTCTTGGATCGGTGATCATGATGAGCTCTCGCAAGTTCGTCAATGCAGTTTGGCAGGGGTCTCGCGTGCCACGGTCTATGCTCATCAGAAGCCCGTGCCGATCGATTTAAATGACCTGATGCTGAGCGCTCTGATTGACGAAGAGTACACACGGCACCCGTTCTACGGCAGCCGTAGGATGGTGGTCTTTTTAGTCAGACTCGGGCATGACATCAAGCGCAGAGGTGTGCAGAAGCTCATGCGCGCGATGGGCTTGGTCGGCATGGCACCTGGCCCGAACACGAGCCGCGCTCACCCCGAGCACAAGGTCTATCCCTATCTGCTGCGTGGCGTACCTGTTGTCAGGCCTAATCAAGTCTGGAGTACAGACATCACGTACATCCGCCTAGCTCATGGGTTTGCCTATCTGGTGGCTATCATTGATTGGTATTCACGTCGGGTGCTGAGCTGGCGCATCAGTAACAGTATGGATGCAGTGTTTTGTGTAGACTGCCTTGAAGAGGCGCTACGCCACCACGGCACGCCCGAAATATTCAACAGCGATCAGGGTTCTCAGTTTACGAGTCTTGCCTTCACAGATGTACTCAAGCGCGCGGGCGTAGTCATCAGCATGGATGGCCGAGGCCGTGCCTTTGATAACATCTTTGTCGAACGCTTATGGCGCAGCGTCAAATATGAAGACATTTATCTCAAGGGTTACGCCACGATGG
>CAIYCP010000420.1 GCA_903924715.1 uncultured beta proteobacterium | reverse complement strand
GTTCGCCTTCACCTAAGCGCAAATATTTTGATAAATCGAGTTTTTGTGCAATTTCGGCCAAGGAGGCCTGCTTCACTAAGTTTGCCCGCACCCGCGACAGATCGCCTTCATCAAGCGTGCCATAGTGATTAAACAGCAACGCCGAGACCGACACACTTAAAACAGAATCACCCAAAAACTCTAAGCGTTCGTTATGACGCGCGCCATGGCTCCGATGCGTCAACGCCTGCCCAAGCAAGGCAGGTTTGACGAATTGGTATCCAAGCGAGGTCTCAAGTGCGGCAAGTGACATGAAAAAATAACAAGAAACAGTAACCAAACAAAATGAACTTAATGAAAGCGCCCGATGCGTCCGAGGCTGCTAAAGTTCATCCAAATAAAGAAAGCTTTACCGACAATATTGGCTTCGGGTACAAAACCCCAGTACCGACTATCCAAACTGTTATCGCGATTGTCCCCCATCATAAAGTAAACGCCTGCCGGAACGGTACATCGCACACCATTTCGAAGGTATTCACACTTTTCACGATGTGGAAAATTTGAAATTGGCCCGATCTCTTGCGATCGTCGCTCATCTAACAGCATTTGATGCGGTTTTTCACCTAGATGCTCTGTGAACTGTGCCGTATATGCGACACGATCAGGTTCAAAGTATTGTCCGTCTGGAGTTCTAAGAATTTCTTTACCATTGATAAATAGCTTTTTATCAAGATAGGCAAGTTGATCACCAGGCAAACCCACCACGCGCTTGATGTAATCAACCGAGGGATCGACTGGGTAGCGAAACACCATCACATCACCACGCTCAGGTTCGCCAAGTGGAATGATTTTTTTATCAATCACAGGCAAGCGCAAACCGTACGTGAATTTATTCACAAGAATTAAATCACCAGACTGAAGGGTGGGCAGCATCGAGCCCGACGGAATTCGAAATGGCTCAACAATAAAGGAGCGCAACACGAACACAAACAGAATCACTGGAAAAAAGCTAACACCGTACTCAACCCACCAGGGGATACGCCCGACCTCGGTACGAATCTGTTCTTCGCGATTTTGCACCTCAAGGGGAGGCAAACCCACCCAACTCGGACGTGCTAAGGCCAGCGCCTGCGCGACGCGACGCTGGCGTGCAGGGTTCAGCGAAAACTTATCAAGCGTCCAGACCACGCCCGTGACAAGCATCAGCACAAACAGAATCAGAGCAAAATTCCAACTCATCGACTTAGCCTTGTAGAAAAATTATTTGTCGTCAACTTGCAAGATTGCCAAGAACGCTTCTTGCGGTATCTCAACGCTACCCACTTGCTTCATCCGTTTTTTTCCTGCTTTTTGTTTTTCAAGCAGTTTTTTCTTACGGCTGATATCACCGCCATAACATTTTGCCAACACGTTCTTGCGCAACGCTTTCACATTTTCGCGAGCAATGATCTCGGCGCCAATCGCAGCCTGAATTGCCACGTCATACATTTGACGGGGAATCAACTCGCGCATGCGCGACACCACGTCAC
>CAIYCP010000419.1 GCA_903924715.1 uncultured beta proteobacterium | reverse complement strand
GTTTATCTTGTAGACATATCTTAATGGGTGAACAGATTTTGCAAAGAGAAAATATAAACAAAAACTAAAAAACATGGGATAACCCCGAAATTTCTGAAGAATAGCTGAACAAAACTTGTTCATTTTGGTTTTATATGTTGTGAATCTGTTTTTTATGAATGCTAATTTGGTACTTTCCTAAAAAGCGCTATGGCGGGTCAGTGCTATATTTGCCTCTGCTTACACGGCTGAACCCGTGCAAAACATAAACAAACTGTTTTTATTGGCTTTTCTTCACTTTTTTTGACTGGCATTTCTATGGATTCGATTCACACTTACCAATACACCATAGGTGTGGTGGCCCGGCGCACGCAAACCCACACCGAAACGCTGCGCGTCTGGGAGCGTCGTTATGCGCTGGTGGTGCCCGGACGAAGCGAAACGGGCAGGCGTCTGTATTCGGAAGCGGACATCATCAAAATATCGCTGGTCAAGCAATTGACGGACGCAGGCCATCCGGTCAGCGCTTTGGCTAAGTTATCGATTGATGCTTTGAGACAGCGGCTAAATGCACCGGGTGCTGATCTCTTAAGCAAAAAGCCCGGCAAATTGTCAAAGTGCCGCGTGCTTTTCATGAACGAGTCCTTGAGACTGCGTGTGGGCCGTGATCTGCTGCAGTTCAACGATATTGAAATAGTCGATCAGACGCAAGCTGATGGTCAGTCGGTCATCACGAAAAATGCGGATCTGCTGATCATGGATTTGGCCACTGTCAATCAGGATTCATTGGCCAAAGTGCAGCAAAGCCTGGCGCAGACCGGATGCGCTGCGGCATTGGTTGTTTTTAATTTTGGGACAAAACTCGCCGTCTCACAGTTGGAGCGTGCCGGCGTCCCTTGCTTGAAAGGCTCATTTACCGCTGCTGAAATTCACCGCGCCTGCCTGTCTGCTATCAAGCCACCGTCAACGCTCGGCGCAGCACCGGCGCGCCAAGCGGTAGTGCCGCCCCGGTTTGATGCCGCGCAACTGGCCCGCTTGGTCGGTATCAGCAGCACCATAGCTTGTGAATGCCCCAACCATCTTGCGGAATTGATCGTCAGCCTTAACGCATTCGAGCGCTACAGCAGCGAATGCGCCAACCGGGACGATAAAGACGCTCAACTTCACGCACAACTGGGAGAGTCCGCAGGACAAGCCCGCGTCATTCTTGAAGAGAGCTTGAGCCGCTTGATTGAAATTGAGGGTATTGAGATTTGATGTGATTGAGCGCAGCCTTAGGGCCTTGGATATTCAATAAACTGATTCCCATCCCGACTCAAAAGCAGCATCAACTTCGGATGTACGAACAGTTTCTCTTTGCCCACAGCCATCTCCCGAAGAACGCCTATCTCCGCGAGTTCCTTCAGATAGCGCGATGCCGCCTGGCGCTTAGCTACACCTTTTGTCACCAGATCTGAAATACGGCAATAGGGCTGCTCGAAAATCACGTCCACGAGTTCTCTTGAATATATTTTGGGCAAAGTTTGGCGTACATGCGCCGTGGTGTGTTCCGCCAAGGCCCTGATGCCGCCGATTTTCCCGGTGGTCCAGCGTGACGTGTCCTCGACAGCCTTGAGCATATAAAGAATCCACGGTTCCCAGTCGTGATCTCTTGTGACAGCCAGCAACAAGCGGTAATAGTCGGGCTTGTTCAAAATGATGTGCCGACTCAAATACAAAATCGGCAATTGAAGCAGATTCTGCTGAATCAAAAAAAGTATGTTGATGACGCGCCCGGTTCGACCGTTACCGTCAATGAACGGGTGAATAGCCTCAAACTGATAGTGAGCCACAGCCATGCGTATGAGCGGGTCTATGTTTTCTTCGTTATGGATAAAACGTTCCCAGTTCGCCAGCATGTCACGCAGCAAGGTTTCGCCTTCAGGTGGCGTGTAAATAATGTCGCCGGTGCGGTCGTTGATCAACTGCGTGCCCGGCGTTTTGCGTATATCCATGTCTACTGCTTTGATTGTTCGACAAATGTCGACAGCCGTGGCCGTACACAGTGGACGTTCTTTGAGTGACTCATACCCTAGGCGCAACGCCGATCTGTAACGCAAGGCTTCTTTGGTGGCGGCGTCGGTTTCTGCGTTGCCACCGGTTTGAGCGTGCTGAAACAACTTGTCTGTGGTGGTGACGATGTTCTCAATTTCGGAGCTGTCTTTGGCTTCCAGCAGCGGTATCGTATTGATCAGCATGGTCTGGTTGGGAATCAGCTCAGCGGCTTGCTTGAGTTCGGCCAATGCGGCGCGAGCCGTGATGCAAGCTTTAAGTACCGCACGGCTTTCCAGCTCCTGCGGTGGCGGGAGCGGCGGTAGTTGGTTATGCGGCCTGTCAGCGCGCCAGGCGATGGATTCACTGTTTGTCATGTTCTCGTAAACCGGTTTTATCGACACGTTGACATCATATGTCGCTGGCGGCGACATGTACAGATAATATGTCGATATTTAAATGTTTAAGCGACACGTTCAAAATATGTGTCTTTATTTATTTTATCGACACGTTCTTATAAGATGTCGTTGAAATCGATATATCCACAACTCAACAGGCTGGTCAAAATCGCCCGCAAAACGGTTTTCAAAAACACCGCTGCAGCAGTCACCTAACAAAAAACCGCCTGAACCCAAAGGTACAGGCGGTTTGCATTCAGCGAACCAGGTTTAAACGCGCTTGCGGTATTCAGCGGTACGGGTATCAATTTCCACTTTGTCGCCTTGTGCCACAAAAATAGGCACGTTGATGTCAAAGCCGGTGGCGATTTTGGCGGGTTTCAGCACTTTGCCGGAGGTGTCGCCTTTGACGGCAGGCTCGGTCCAGGTGATTTCGCGCACCACGCTGGTGGGCAATTCGACTGAGATTGCCTTGCCGTCGTAGAACACCACTTCGGCGGTCATACCGTCTTCGAGGTAGTTGAGCGAATCGCCCATGTTTTCGTTTTCCACTTCGTACTGGTTGAAGTCGGTGTCCATCCACACATACATGGGGTCGGCGAAATAGGAATACG
>CAIYCP010000418.1 GCA_903924715.1 uncultured beta proteobacterium | reverse complement strand
GACACCGCCACAAAAATACCGAGCGCTTTTTCACCCCAAGGACCGAAGGCCTTACCCATCAGATCGGCTGCAACCGCTTTGCTGCCTGCTAATCCCGACAAACCCAACCCCGCAAGAACCGCAATATTAAAGAGTAGGTAGATCAAGGTCAGGATCACGATACTGATCACAATCACTGGCACGATTGCACGTTTGCCCCCGCGCACCTCTGCCGAGATATAAGCAGCTTCGTTCCAGCCCCCATACGTCAGTAGAACAAATACCATCGCCAGCCCAAACATCCCCAGGCTAGGCGATGTTGAGAACAACGCAGGAGACGCAGGGGCATCGCCCGACAGGGCAAACCCTGCGACGGCCACACACAAGAGTCCCGTCACTTCAATCATGGTCAGACACGTCTGCACCCACGAGGCCGCATTCAGACCAATCAAGTTAATAAGCGTCAAGGCCAAGACAATGCCAACGGCCCAAATCGCAGTGGAATATGCACCTAGGTTCACCACTTTACTCATGTAATCGCCAAAGACAAACGCCAGTAAAGCAATGGAGCCTGTATTAATCACCGTCGCTTTGGCCCACGCATACAAAAAAGATGCAGACTTGCCAAAGGCACGCGCCAAGAAATGATAATCACCCCCCGCGTGTGGATAGGTGGTCGCCAGCTCGGCATAGCACAGTGCACCTGCCAACGAAATCACACCACCTAACATCCAAGCCACAATCAGCCACCCGGCATCACCCGTGACGCCAGCGACCATGGACGGTGTTTTAAAAATACCCGCTCCGATCACAATGCCAACAATAATGGCGATTGCACTAAGGGCGCTGAGTTGCTGAGTCGGCTGGGCGTTTGTTGTCGTCGAAGAGGTCATTATTGAGCACGGGTACCAGTAATCGAATAGAGCGCAGAGTTTTCAAGGACTTGACCTGAAAACTCGTTGCCATTGAGCGTCACATCAATGATCCGCGATTGATTGCTATGATCTAAAAAAGTAAACTTCAGTCGATTACCACTCAGTGTTGCACTCAAAATCGACTGACTCTTGCCATATAGATTAAGAACGCCACCGACTTTTTGATAACGTTGCGTTAGCTCGAGCGTGACTTGCTGTTGTGAGCCTTCCATCCCTTTTAAAATCCATTTGCCAGCCGCGTTACCCGGCACCACCCAAAAATAACCCTGTGCATAGCCGGTTCCGATTGTATCGTCAGGCTCCCAGTCGCCCATATTGAACGAATTGGTCACGATCCGTGTGCCCGGGGCCATTTTTAAAATCGTCGGGCGAATTTTCAAGTTCAAATCGGGCAACAGATACATTGTCACGACTGTGGCCTTAGAAAAATCCTCAACAAAAATATCTCCATTAATAATTTTGACTTTATCGGACACCCCTGCTCGCTCGGTATTCCGTCTCGCGAGTTCGGCCATTTCTTTGTTGTACTCAATACCAAACGAAGTCGCGCCAAAGTTCTTAGCAGCTGCAATCGCAATCTTGCCATCACCTGCGCCCAAGTCATAGACGATGTCAGTCGGCTTGACTTTTGCGACTTTCAGCATGGCGTCAGCCACTGCATCGTTGGTGGGTACCCAAATCACATCCTTACCGCTTTGACCGACACGCGGTTCGTACTTTTCATCGCCTAATTTGGTCGACTCAGCTGATTGCGCAAACACTGGATTCATCGTCAGCGCGGCAGCAACCACCGAAAAACTCAAGAGAACGCGAAATTTCATAGGCACCTCAATTTAGAAAGTTAAAAAGAAAGAACGTAACCGTTGATTATCCAGCCTTAGGCGCACTGGCCCCAAACTCGACACCCGCCCAGCCCTCGATATGCTTAATAATATTGGCGTAATCCTTTGGTCCATCGCCCTGCCCAATGGCAAACGATAAAAACTGTCGGGCGGCCGGGCTCACCGTCATGGGCACACCAAGTTTTTCAGCCTCCTCAATACACAGTTTGATATCTTTGTGCAGCAGGTCGGTTGTGAAACGTGTCGGAAATTCACGATTCAAAATACACTGCGGCACTTTTTCTTGCGTAATAAACGAGCGTCCACTTGAAACGTTAATGACGTCGAGCATTGTTTTTGCATCTAACCCTGCTTTGGCACCATAGACCAGGGTTTCACAACTTGCCACGATGTTGACCGCGCAAAGTGTGTTGTTAATGATTTTCATGGTCTGGCCTAAGCTTGGCTGCTCTCCAAGATAGAAAATATTTGTACCCAATACCGACAACAAGGGCTTGGCTTGCTCAAACGCGCTTGAGGGCCCCGATGCCATGAGCGTTAAGGTGCCTTTTTCAGCGCCAGTCGTGCCCCCACTTACGGGTGATCCAACCCACTGAATGTTCTTTGCAGCAACGCTGGCGGCAACAGCGTCTGTCACGGAAGGCCCGGTTGTTGACAAATCCACGATGATTTTCACCGCTTTACCGTGCATCACACCCTCAGACCCCTGCACGACACTTTGCACAATCGAAGGCATGGGCAGACAGAGCAACACAAACTCAACTTCATCGGCCATCGCTTGGGCACTGGCGGCCACGCGGGCGCCCTTTTGCTGCAAACGCGCCAAGGCTTGGGGATTATTGTCAAACACCACCAACTCATGGCCCGCCGCTATAAACCGGTTACCAAAATGGTGTCCCATGTTGCCAAGACCAATTAAACCAAGCTTCATTATTTTTATGTCTCCGGATATGATTATTCTTCGAGTTAGGCTGCGGCAGAGGGATCTCCGAGGACCACCGCCTCATATGCGTGCAAGGCGGTCGCCCCGCCAGTATGCAAGAACAGAACATTGTCCGTCGGTTTGAAGTAACCCTTGCGACTTAACCCAATCAGGCCTGCCATGATTTTGCCGGTATAAACCGGATCCAACAAAATAGCCTCGGTGCGCGCCAGCATTTGCACCGCCTCAACCATCGCAGGGTTCGGCACCGAATACTTAGGCCTCCACCAGTCACCAAAGCTCAAGACCGCTTCGCGTGGCACCTGAATTTTGACCCCTAACAAATCCAGAATCGCTTGCGCCTCTTTATGCACTAGGGGATCCTGATCGCCCGGGTCACGACTTACGCCGATGCCGACCAACGGGATTTGAATATTGTTACCAAGAAATCCTGCCACCAAGCCACCGTGCGTGCCTGAACTTCCAGAGCCCACCACAAAGTGATCCATAGGCTGCCCCATCTGCAACAGCTGCTGCTGCAGTTCTTGCGCGCAGGCCACATAACCCAGGCCTCCAATCGCATTTGAACCGCCACCAGGGATGATGTAGGGCTTGCCACCACTGGCACGCACCTCTTGTGCAACGGCTTCCATGGCTTGCGCCATATTGCTGCCGCCCGGCACCACTGTGACGGCCTCAACGCCTAGAAGGCGAAACATAAACTGGTTACCCGTTGCGTCAAATTTATAGCTTCCAGGCACACGCTCTTCAATGACAAAACGACACTTCAGCCCCTCTTTGACTGCGGCCGCTAGCGTGATACGGCAATGGTTTGACTGGGGCGCACCACAGGTCACCAGGGTATCGGCGCCTTTTGCGAGCGCATCACCCATTAGAAACTCGAGCTTGCGGGTTTTATTGCCCCCCGGTGCCAGGCCGAGCATGTCATCACGCTTAATCCAGACCCGCGGGCCCCCTAGAGCTTTGGTGAAGTTAGGTAAAAACTCAATGGGCGATGGCCCTTGAGAGTAGCGACGACGCGGGAAACGGCTAAGGTCCATGACAAGCTTCCTGAAAATTAAAAAATTCGAAGATTAGATAAAGCTTAAGGGCTACTGAATTGCGCACCATAGTGCCTGATGAAACATCTCTAAGCAACCGATTAATGTGCCTGTTCTAGTGCCTGCACAGCGAGCATAAACCATCGCGGCGTTGGCACCCCATCACTAGCGCCCCTTATACACAGGCGGACGCTTCTCTTGAAAGGCCCGCCGACCCTCAATGCGATCTTCGGTGTCGCGCAATAAGCCAAAAACATAGGCCTCGTGCTGTATTGCTCGTTCGAGGGGCATTTGAAGGCCATTTTTAACGACTTTTTTAATCGCACGGACTGATAAAGGCGCATTTTGTGCGATGCGCTGGGCAATCGACAAGGCACAGTTCAAGAGCTCTGCGGCCGGCACGACCCGACTCACCAAACCCAAGCGCAAGGCCTCGAGCGCATCCACACGATCACCGGTTAATAGCATCAGCATGGCATCCGACATTCCGACCAATCGGGGCAAGTTCTGTGTGCCCCCCGCACCCGGAATACTGCCGATACGGACTTCAGACAATGCAAACTGCGCCGTATCAGCCGCCACACGAATATCACAGGCCAACGCCAATTCAAGACCACCACCCATGGCATAACCGTTAATCGCACAGATAATCGGTTGATCAATATCCATCCCTGATAACAAGTGCGCAGACTCAGCTGAACCAAAAGTCATCTGCGCCACACTTTCTTTTGGGGGCATGGTTTTTTTTAGATCTGAGCCCGTACAAAAAGCCCGATCACCCGCTCCGGTCAGAACGACGCATCTCACCTGGTCATCCTGCGCAATCCGACGCCACAGCAAAGAGAGTTCTTCTCGTGTTTCTGGGTCGATCGAATTCATGACTTCAGGGCGATTAAGCGTGATGACTGCAACGCCTTGATCTACCGCATATAAAATTGCCATCTCAATCTCTGTCCATAATGATGTTGAGTGAATTCAACGTACGCTATATATTTTTAAAATTTCAGTCGTTGCGTAAGTCTTGCGGTATAGTCGTTTGTACATGATGCTAAAAGCGACAAAGGCTGACAAGAGGCCTTTGAAAATAATTATATAGGGACAACCATGAGACTGAACTCCATTGGCATTC
>CAIYCP010000417.1 GCA_903924715.1 uncultured beta proteobacterium | reverse complement strand
GTTTGGAAGTACTCGCCGCGCCCAACGACTTGCCATGGGAGACGTGGACACAGGCCATTCACGCCGACTACGAAGCCAATGTGCTCCCTCAAGCCTTGGCTGGTTTGCCGGCGGATAACGAAGCGGGCGTGGTCGACATGCCCGCGGTGATTGCCGTGCTACAAAAACACCTGCCCGCCGATGCGGTGCTGACCAATGGTGCCGGCAACTTTGCCAGTTGGGTGCATCGCTACTACAAGCATCATGGCCTGGTCAAAGGGCACAAAACGCAGCTGGCACCCACGGTAGGTTCTATGGGTTATGGGGTGCCTGCAGGCATTGGCGCCGCCATTTTGACCGGCCGTGTTGTTTTCACCATTGCGGGTGATGGTGATTTCCTAATGAATGGGCAGGAGCTGGCGACCGCGGTGCAGCATGGCGTCAAAACCATCATCGTGCTACTTAATAACGGCATGTTCGGTACCATCCGCATGCACCAAGAGCGCGAATACCCGACCCATATTTCGGGCTCTAACTTGAACAACCCTGATTTCGCGGCTTTGGCCAAAGCCTATGGCTATGCGGGTGTTCGCATCACGCGTACGGCAGAATTTGAAGCGGTGCTCTTAGACGCCTTGGCGCGAGACCAAGGCACCTTGATCGAAGTGATTCTGAACCCCGAAGTGATTACCACTCGCGGCACCTTGAGTGCGATCACGGCGGCGGCGTTGAACGCCTGAGGACCATCTAGCAGTCATTTGGTTGCGATAATGAAAAATGCCAGACCCCTTTATGGGATCCGGCATTTTTCATGTAATCAGGTGCTGATTACTTCAAGTGCTTGCCGATCAGTCCAGCCAACTCGAACATAGTGACTTGGGCTTTGCCAAACACCGCTTTGAGTTTTTCATCTGCATTGATGTTGCGCTTGTTTGCGCTGTCTTGCAGGCCATGCTTTTTGATGTAAATCCACAGCTTGCTCACGACTTCCGTACGTGGCAGAGGAGCTGCGCCCACCACGGCCGCCAAAGCGGCGCTCGGTGTCAATGCCTTCATGAACGCTGCGTTAGGCGTGCGTTTTTTGGCCGGCGCTTTAGCAGCGACCTTTTTAGCAGGCGCTGCGCTTGCAGTTGCTACTTTCTTTGCCGGAGCTGCTTTTTTAGCGGGAGCAGCTTTTTTAGCCGGGGTTTTTTTTGCAGTTGCCATATTGAGATTCCTTTGTACGGAAGTTGGTTCGAAGCCGGTTACACCAATTTGAAGCGGCTGTGCTCATGCTACTGGAGAAAACCCATCTTTCCAAGTGAAGAACAGCTTTTTTCACTCGGAGTTGTCAGCCCTGTGGTTGTTTTGCCTGAAACTGATGCCACTTGGCGATCACGATGGCGTGATTTGCGCTTTGCTGTCGAAATCTGAAGGCTTGTTGCTATCCGACCTTGATTTCAAAGCTCGTGATTTTTCGAATATTTCGCCATGCAACAATTAAATTTCATAATGTGGGTAAGCGACATGTTGCGTCGCATCACTTTTTCTCAATATGAGAAATCAATTTCCGCATTGAGAAATTAACTTTGTATCCTATTGATTTTAAAAGGATAAATAATTGTCT
>CAIYCP010000416.1 GCA_903924715.1 uncultured beta proteobacterium | reverse complement strand
CCAGAGCTGCGTATTTTGCTCAGCCAAAATACCAGCGCCGGGGATGAGACAGTGCGTGCGAAATAAATGAACAGCGCCGACACAATCCACCACCCCAGCACTGACTCAGCCCCAAAGCTGCATATTTTGCTCAGCCAAAATATCAGCGCCGGGGATAAGACGGTGCGTGCGAAATAAAAGGACAGTGCGTGCGAGATAAAAGAACAGCGCGCAGAGCAAAAACCTACATCAACCGAAAGCCAGCCGGCACCTTCTGCGCCACCTCAGACCGACTATTAGCCCGATCCTCACGATAAGTCAGCCGCGAAGCATCATTACGCTCGATGATGTAGGTGTTCGTATAGACCGGATCCCGATAGTCAACCAGCTCACCATTCGAGCGACTCACCCGAGCAACCAGCTTACCCTCAGGCGCATCCCAGCAACCCGTCTCACGTAATTCAGAGCGAATGTTGCGCCCCTGCTTAACCCGCGTCTGCTGACGCATTTTGCCATCCGCTGAGAGCGTGAGCAGCGTCTGAATTTCACCCGCCACCCCAGTTTGCTTACGTACCACATACCAGCTGCCAATCAACGGATGCTGGACAGGTGGCACCACACAGACCGGCTCAATCAAGCCATCAGGCGCCAAAATCAACGCCGCATCAGGGGGGCGGGGAATCCCGCAGGCCGAGAGAAGGCCAACACACCCAAATACCAACCATCTGCAAACACCCCGTTCAAACATTGCCGCCCCAACTATGTTGTCGTCACAAGATTGAAATAAATTGTCAATCCAAAAATTTTGCCAGACCCGCCGACATGATCCCATCAACATTAAAAACGATTTAAAGGTGATGCCCACATATTGCAGCAAAACCAATCCACCATCATCCCCTTGACACCTAAATATCGATCGAAAAGAGCCTATTTTTGCTTTTTCACCACACTTTTTTTGTAAAGAAAAAACAAAACTATCGCTCTTGTGTTTGGCTAAGACCCAATTTCTGCAAAGATATCCAACGAAGTACTCACTACGCTTAACACTGAATCATAATTTTTTAAACAATTTCAAGGGTTAACACTCGAAATTAAATTTAAATAATGACTATTGCGCAGATCGACTTCAGCCACTAGAATTAGTGCAGTTCAAAAATAAAAACACCAC
This sequence comes from uncultured beta proteobacterium, assembly GCA_903924715.1. Lineage (GTDB taxonomy): Bacteria > Pseudomonadota > Gammaproteobacteria > Burkholderiales > Burkholderiaceae_B > Zwartia. The sequence continues at coordinate 671 of CAIYCP010000416.1, read as the reverse complement.
ATGTAGTGTTAATCTTCGCCTCCGCCAAGTGTCATGCAAATGAAATCAAGGCGATTTTGTAAGATTAGATAAACGGTGTTGCGTCAGTAAAAGTCTTACAAAATGCTTTGTCCGCAAGACCCAGTACAGAACACGATAACGACCCCATCTTTACAGTATTTTTAGCGCGGCGTGTGCCGCGTTTGCACCGCAGGAGCCCTAATGCAAACTACTACAAATCCAGTCGAGCGCGCTGCCATCCCCCAATTTATTGCCACGGCAGCACCGATCAACGAAGCCGCCTGGACGCAATATCACATCATTCGCCGTAATGGCGCAGTGGTCAATTTTGAGCCTAGCAAAATTGGCATTGCCATGACCAAGGCCTTTTTGGCCGTCAACGGCGGCCAAGGCGCAGCCTCGGCACGCGTGCGCGAGCTCGTTGACTCACTGACCCATCAAGTTGTCTCGGCGCTGATGCGCAGCCGCCCCAACGGTGGCACCTTCCATATCGAAGATATCCAAGACGCAGTCGAACTTTCGTTGATGCGCTCAGGCGAGCACGACGTCGCCCGCTCATATGTCCTATATCGCGAGCGTCGTTCGCAAGAGCGCTCAAAAGGCAAAGCCGAACAAGCCCCCACTGAAGCCCCAACGCTCAATGTCGTTGAAAATGGCGTACGCAGGCCACT
>CAIYCP010000415.1 GCA_903924715.1 uncultured beta proteobacterium | reverse complement strand
GCCACCTAACTCAAAAACACGCGCGGTGACTTCGGCGCTTTCTGCGCTGGCCAACCAGGCAGCTGCAGCAGCAATCCAGCGAGGATGACGTTTTTCAATCTCTTCAGGCGTGCGTTCACGTAAACTTTCGGTCATGCGGGTTTGCGCATGTGGGCTGATTGCGTTTACGGTGATTCCATAGCGCTTTAACTCGCGCGAGGTAATGATGGTGAACGCCGCAATGCCAGCTTTGGCCGCGCCATAATTGCTTTGGCCAATATTGCCGAGCAAGCCTGAAAAAGAAGTGGTGTTAATGATTCTGGCATTCACCGACTCGCCCGTGAGTTTTTGCTGAGTGCGCCAGTGCACCGCAGCATGGTGACAAGGGGCAAAGGTCCCTTTAAGGTGAACTTTAATGACGGCATCCCATTCGCTTTCTTCCATATTGACAAGCATGCGATCGCGCAGAATCCCTGCGTTATTAATCAGAACGTCTAGCTTGCCAAAATGAGCGACGGTGCTCTGAATCAGATGTTCAGCCTCTTTCCATTCAGAGACGTCATCACAGTTTGCAATCGCGTCACCCCCTGCTGCTTTGATTTCATCGACCACCTGTTGGGCGGCCGACGTGTCTCGACCAAGCCCCTCTCTTGAAACGCCAAGATCATTGACGACAACCTTGGCGCCGCAGGCGGCTAACTGCAAGGCATATTCACGTCCAATCCCGCGTGCAGCACCGGTAACGATTGCAACGCGACCTTCACATAAGCGACTCATAATTGATTTGACTCCATTAAAATTTATTAGAATGTTGACACTGATTTATCGACGAAAATTCGGTGGGCGTTTTTCAATAAAGGCTTGGGCAGCTTCTTTGTGATCGGCGCTCAGGGTACTTGTGACGTGATTAAACGCCTCTTGATCAAGCGTTTGGGATAGCGTGTTTTGCAAGGCCTGATTTAAGTTTTCTTTCATCAATGCAAGAGCTTGTCTGGGGCCTTTGGCAAATTTTTGAGCAATTGTGGTCACGTCTTGTTCTAGTGTGTCGCGCGAAAATATTTCGGTCAACATGCCCAACGCTTTAGCTTGCTGTGCGTTGAGTGTGGGCGACAGTAAATAAAGTTCGCGGGCCTTCGCGAAGCCCACAATCCGCGGTAAAAAGTAATGTCCACCAAAATCACCTGGTAGCCCCACGTTGATGAACGCCGTCTTGAATTTTGCCGAGTCATCTGCATACCGAAAGTCGCAAGCCAGTGCCAAAGACAGGCCGGCGCCCGCAGCGGGGCCCCGAATCATCGCGATGGTTGGAATGGGCAGGGTATGAAGTAATTCTGTAATTTGATTGCGCTGCCGCAAGCGCGCGACCTTTTGCTCAAACGATAGTGTCTCTGCGGGTGAGTTTGCCATACGCGCTACATCGCCACCCGCACAAAAAGCAGTGCCTGCGCCAGTCAGCACAATCGCTCCGATCTGCCGATTGTCTTTGGCCTCAAGCAGCGCTTGCGCGAGCTGGTCATAGAGCTCTGGGCTGAGCGCATTGAGACGCTCTGGGCGATTCATGACAAGCGTCATGACACCCTCGTGTACCGACTTAAGTAATGGTGATGACTGCGCTGGCATATTGTCTCCGAGTGGTCTCTAAGTACCTTAAGCAATAGCTTAGAGCAAAATATCGTTTTCGGTAAAAAAAGAAAAACCACTGCCTAAAGGCGCGGTTTGAATGTTATAAAACTAAGACGAGGCTCACAGCCGACCAGTTCTAATATTTGGTTTAAACCAAAAGATTCATAGGGACAACACAATGAGTATCAAAGGCAAGGCCTATATCGCCGGGATTTTTGAGCACCCGGCTCGCAAAATCACAAATATGTCGCTGGCACACTTGCACGCTGAATGCGCTAAGGGGGCACTTGAAGACGCCGGCCTGACCATTCACGATGTCGATGGCTACTACTGCTCAACCGATGCGCCTGGTAGCTTGGGCGGCATCAATATGATTGACTACATGGGGTTGACGGTTAAGCACTCTGACTCGACCAACACTGGGGGGTCGTCCTACTTGTATTTGGTCGCGCATGCGGCTGAAGCTATCGCTGCAGGTAAATGCAGTGTGGCCTTGATTACCTGCGCGGGCTTCGGTCGGCCCGGCACGATCGCACGTGACTTAGATACCGCCATCCCGGATACACCGTTTGAAATGCCATACGGCCCCGTGACTGTAAATCTGTACGCACTTGCTGCAATGCGTCATATGTACGAGTTTGGCACGACTAGCGAACAACTGGCCTGGGTGAAAGTTTCTGCATCGCATCATGCACAACATAATCCCAACGCGTACTTAAAGAAAGTGGTCACCGTTGAAGACGTGGTGAACTCCCCTTTGATTGCCGATCCCCTGCATCGCATGGATTGCTGTGTGGTGACTGATGGCGGCGGTGCTGTCATCGTGGTGAGCCCAGAGATTGCTAAAAGCCTGAAGCGCCCGTTAGTGAAGTTGATTGGTGCGGGCGAATCTCCCAAGGGCCAGATGGGTGGCAAGGTTGACCTGACCTACACGGGCGCTGTGCGCTCGGGCCCGATCGCCTTCGCTGAAGCCGGCGTGAAGCCCTCGGATATCAAGTACGCCTCCATCT
>CAIYCP010000414.1 GCA_903924715.1 uncultured beta proteobacterium | reverse complement strand
TAGGTCTCTCTGCGTTTTATCACGACTCAGCAGCTTGCTTGGTGATCGATGGCAACATCGTGGCCGCCGCGCAAGAAGAGCGCTTTACCCGCAAAAAGCACGACTCGGCGTTTCCGACCGAAGCGGTGGCATACTGCTTGGCTGAAGCGGGCATTGTTGCCGCTGACCTAGATTATGTGGTGTTTTACGACAAGCCCTTTTTAAAGTTTGAGCGCTTGCTTGAAACCTACCTGGCGTTTGCACCAAGGGGTTTTAAAAGTTTTGTCACGTCTTTGCCTGTTTGGCTAAAAGACAAGTTGTTTCAAAAAACAATGATCGCCAAGGTATTAAACGAGCAATTTGGTGGCGATATTGATTGGACAACGCGCCTGTTGTTCTCAGAACATCATTTAAGTCATGCGGCGTCGGCGTTTTTTCCGTCGCCGTTTGAAGAGGCCGCGGTTTTAACCATGGACGGCGTGGGTGAGTGGACCACCACCTCGCTTGCGATTGGGCATGGCAATCAGTTGGCGGTACATAAAGAGATTCAGTTTCCGCATTCGCTGGGGTTGTTGTATTCGGAGATTACCTATTACACCGGCTTTAAGGTGAACTCGGGCGAATACAAGGTGATGGGCTTAGCGCCGTATGGCGAACCCAGATACGCTGATCTGATTAAAGATAATCTGATCGATATCAAAGAAGATGGCTCGTTTCATTTAGACATGAGCTACTTCAACTATTGCACTGGCTTAACGATGACCAACGAGCGTTTTGACACGCTGTTTGGTGGGCCGCGCCGTGCGGCCGAAAGCCAGTTGACCCAACGCGAGATGGATTTAGCCGCCTCGGTGCAAGCGGTCACCGAAGAGGTGGTCATTAAGTTAGCCACGGGCATTCGTAAATCAACGGGCCTGCGTAACCTGTGTTTAGCGGGTGGCGTGGCCTTGAACTGCGTGGCCAACGGCAAGCTGTTGCGTAAAAACATTTTCGACAATATTTGGATTCAACCAGCAGCCGGTGATGCCGGTGGTGCAGTAGGTGCTGCCTTGGCGGCGTATCACATGATGTTGAAGCAGCCCCGCACAGTGAACCCAGCCGACAGCATGAAGGGTGGGTATCTTGGCCCAGAATATAGCCAGGCTGACATTGAACAGCGCTTGACCAAAGCGGGCGCGGTGTTTACTACCGTGTCTGACACCGAAATGATTGCGTTAACCGCACAAGCCTTAGCCGATGGTAAAGCAGTGGGTTGGCATCAAGGCCGCATGGAGTTTGGCCCCCGCGCCTTGGGTGGCCGCTCAATCATTGCCGACCCGCGCTCTGAAGCGGTGCAAAAGCAGTTAAATTTAAAAGTGAAATATCGCGAGTCGTTTCGCCCGTTTGCACCAAGCGTGCTGCGTGAAGATGTTTCAGAGTGGTTTGATATCCAGTCTGACAGCCCCTATATGTTGCTGGTGGCCGATGTGGCCAAAAGCAAACAGCTGCCGATGACACCCGAACAAGAAAAATTGTTTGGTATCGAAAAGCTCAACGTACCACGCTCACAAATTCCAGCGATCACGCACGTAGATTATTCAGCACGCATTCAAACCGTGCACGCGCATACTAATCCCAAGTACTTTGACTTGATTACCAAGTTTAAAGAAATGACCGGTTGCCCGGTGTTGGTGAATACCTCGTTTAATGTACGGGGTGAGCCGATTGTTTGCACCCCAGAAGATTCGTTTAACTGCCTGATGGGCACTGAGATTGAATTTTTGGTGGTGGGTAATGCGATTATGCGTAAAGAGGATCAGGATCCGGCGCTGATTAAAGATTATAAGAATGCTTACGAGTTGGATTAAGGCTTGGTAGTAATTAGGTAATGTCCTTCTGGCCAACTCAATGTTGAATCCCTGAGCGAGTTAGGGATTTTTCAATATCCCTCTTTTGATGCAATAAACGCCAGGCGTCAATTTGATCGTGGTTTTCTGTGTAGAACAACAGATAGGGATACTTGCTCAGTGGCCATGACCGAAGCCCAGGTAAGTTGAGATCGTTTCCTGCTTTAGGCGATCCTGTTTTAGGAAACTTTCCAATTTGCTTGTACGCTTTAGCGAGCGCATTTAAACAACCATCAATCGCCTGTTCAGCAAACTGCTGCTCGTAATTCAGAAGTGCGTCAGCAAGGTCGTTTCTCGCAACCTCGCTTAGATATATTGGTTTAACGCTCATAGTCCCATCCGCTTCTTAGATTCTTGTCTAAGCTTCTCGATGAACGAATCGTTCAAGAGGGTTGTTTTGGGTGAGACAGCACCTTCAATTAGCATCGCCCGCAGTTGGGCTCTAGCGCCTTCAATAGCGGGGTGATCATTGAGCGATGACGAGTCGTATTCTGGCTCTGAAAGTGTATGTACTAAATTTGATGACATTGCGAAGCCCTCCGATTTCTATCGTCATGCATTTTGACAAATAAATGCGAGGATGTCTGTGTCAAATTGTAAGTATGCATGAGGCATTTGCGCCGCTAACTACCGTTGGTGATCTAACAAAACTAAAAATTGATCAGCCCCGACCTGTCTGATTGTTACATACGGTTGGGCTTCAAAAAATGCCTTTAATTCAATGCGCCTTGCCTCGGGCAAAGCTGCATGAATCGCCAAAACATCGACGTGATTTTTCTTTAATAGTGCTAGCGCCTCGGGCGAGGGCAGGGTGTTTAGCACCTTCATGTTGTCTTTAAAACCGAGTGGCTCGGCGCCACTAAAACCGTTCATGATTTTCGCCCAATGGGTGGTTGAGTCAACCATGTATACCGCCTCATTGGTTGGATAGCCGGGCATGGCTGTGTAAATGGGGTAGTGCAGCACAACGAGGGGCTTGCTCTTGTCTTTGCTAGCTTTGGCGATTTCTGAATCTAAGATGCTCGGCTGGTAGACCACTGGCTGGCCATACGGCAAGTTGGTGGGATACACCTCAAATAAAAATAACAATGCGAATGCCGAGGCGACGACGCCACTCAACCGAGCGTTGAATTTGCTAGCAAGATACGCAATCCCATAGCCTGATAAAAGCAGCACGCCGAAATAAATTAATAGAGCAAAGCGCTGGGGTGCCCGGATCGCTGCAATAAACGAAAACTTTTGTGCGATGTAATAAAGCGGTAGCTTGCCGCCCCAAGCAGTAGAAAAATATCCAAGTGCTAAAACGTAACCAACTAAAATCAAGGCAAGAGCCATGAGGGCGACTCGTCGATTCTTTTGCCAGCTGTACCAAAGTCCAGGTAAGGCAAGTAGGCAGGCTGAGTAACCGATGAATAAAGTGTTTTCTTGCCAGACCCAATACTTGTTATTAGGGATCATTGCACCTAAGTAGGTTGACACAGGTAGGAAGAAAAAATCTAGAAGCTTGACTTGATCACCGAGAGTGCTGGATGCAGCTAAGCGGCCACTGAGATCTGTTTCGCGAATTGCGCCGATGTATGGCCACGCGAAAGGCGCGATCGCGATTGCAACCAGAAACCCTGCCAACGCGAACGAGCCAAAGTGCCTTATTGTTAATTGTGTTGGCTTGAGATTGACCACAAAAATAATGAGCGCCAAAAAGCTAGCAATCACCGCTAGGTACCAACTGGTCAAAGCTTGCAGAATAAAAAATAGGCTAAGCAGACAAGCGTTTTTTAAACTTGGATTTTTATCGAGGCGCAGTATAAAGAGGGCAATAAACGGAAACCACTGGTAGGTCAAGATTTGTAGATGACTGAGGTGATGAACCCTAAAAAAGCAGAAGGCCCAAAAGATGCCAGCCCAGCAAGCAGCTAGGCGACTTTGCGTTAATTCGTACAGCAGTAAATACGCACCAATCGCGCTCAATAAATAGGCGCCAAAAATAATCAGGTTGTAACCAACCCACGGGTTATCGGTAAACCAGCGCACGGGCACGTTAAAGAGCGCCAGAGCCGCCATGTGCTCAGACAACGCAATCGAGCGCGCGTAGGGGTAAAACGTATTGCCGTTGAATAAGCTGCCAAGGTCTGTCGTAAAGGCGCGACTGACCCAGTTGAGTGCCCTGGCGTTGAGCGCTGGGTCTCCGTCCATCATGACTTGACTGCCAAGTTCGTCAAACGAGAAGAAGCGACGGCACCACAGATAGCTTAAAAACGCGAACAGTAAAAAGCAGGCGAGCGTTACTGCTGAGTTACCTTTTTGTGAACCGGGGGCGAGCGCTGCTGTTGGATTAGCCATCTTTTAGAGGATGAAATTTTTAAGTTCGATGGCTTTGGTCGTTAAGGCGCCGTTCGCTAAAGTATAAGACCGACCTTTGGCCTGAAGTTAATGCAATCCCAAAAACTCACGAACATATTTCGTGACCGTATTCGTCTGCACCGACCCAACCACAGGCCGCCAAGCCAAGTGCCCCCAGTTTGAATCCACTTCGCGATACGTCGCCTGCGTAATCCCCTGCGCCAACTCTTTAGCACCCTCAACACCCAACAGCCGATCTTGCGAGCAAGGTAACACCAACACCTTAGCCGTTACGCGTTGCAACGCTTGTTTCAAATCTCCACCAAACGGCTTGGTCACATCATGCTGCGACGACGCCTGATACCGGCGCACAATCCCCATGGCATCCCAATGGGCAAACCAGTCGCCAGCAGCTTGAGCTTCTTGTTGCACCTGGGCGTAATCGGTGGTTTCGAGGTAATCATCCGTCACCGTCCAAGCAAAATAATGTTTGCCCGCAGCAAGCTGGGCTGCCTTGGGTTGATCGGTGTACGCACCGCCTTGCCAGTTTGCATCAAGCTCGATGAAATCAAACATACGGGCCGTGGCGATTTTGAAGGTGTTGTTTGCTTGCCAGCCTGGCACCAGTAACACGGCATTGCGTACTGAGTCGGGGTAATGGATCAACCACTCAAGGGTTTGAAAGGCGCCCATTGAGGCGCCGGCTAGTAAGGCGACTGGTGTTGCAGCGCCAAGCCCCAAGCCCTCTCGCGCCAACAAGTATTGCGCACGCACCATGTCACGAATCGAGTACTTAGGAAACCGCTCGTGCAAGCCGTCAGCGGGTTGCGATGAGGTGCCTCCGCCGATGGCATCGGTGCACACCACGCAATAGTGATCAGTGTCGTAAGCGCGCCCAGGGCCAACGTGTTCAAGGGTGCTGTGGCGCAGGTTGCCTGTGCCGGGCATGACTAAACAGAGATTGTCGCGCTTGGCGTGAAGGGTGCCGTAAATGACGTAGCCGACGCGCAGCTCGGGCAGTGTTTCACCAGATTCGAAGGTGAAGTTGTTGATGGTGAACGTGCCTTCGACTGCTGGGGGGCGGGTGCTTGTCATGGTTGTTAGCCTTTTTTTGATTAGGTTATTCTAAGGCTAAATATCAGGCTTGATCCAACCCATAGTTGGTTACGTAACCATAGCTCTACCGGGTGTTACGGTCGTTATCTCGCAAAGACTCAACCCCAACATGAATCAGGTCTGTTAGGGGATTTTCGTGCTTACTGTCAATTGCCTCGATTACATGACCCCAAAGGTCGCAGGCTTGTTCAAGGCTGCATTCAACGACAAGCTCGATCGCTAAGTCAATTTCCATTTCGAAGTCGTTGCAATGATAGTGAACGTCTTTGACGGTAAAGCCTTGCTCAGTGAGTGCACCCAAGGCGGTCGACAACACGTCAGAGATTTGCTTGCCAGTTATGTTAAGCGCCTGAGCACGCAGCGCAAAGAGTGTGGCGAACTCTGGCTTGATGTCGTCAAAAATAGAGCGCCCTGAAATCGCCTCAAGTTCTTTAGCCCAGGGGGCGCAGAAAATCGAGTAGTCAGCGATTCGAGTGCAAACAACAGCAGATCTATCAGAGGGTGGGATATACAAGGGTGATGGATAGAATGAGGGTTGATCGATGCGATCAACGTCATAAGAGTTGAGGTCGATAGGGACTTGTTGGGAAGGGAGTTGGTGCATGGGTGTTGGTCCGAAGGTAGATTGGTAGAAATGCCATCACGGAAGGCCCTTCGAGGCCTATTTTCGTAACGGCTTTTTGATTTCAAGTGTCGGGCTATAGTGCCTCTAGGGCTCTGAGTACGCGTCGCGCTCGCTGGATGGCTATTTTTGCTTTGATTGCGCTTGAGGGTTTGCCTAGATGGTAATCAGCGGTTACACGTGCCTTTCGTAACCACTCGACATCTTCCGCGACACCACGCCAATCAGAGGTCTTGCCATCTATTAATCGTTCACCTAACCGCTGATGACATCCCGTAGAGTATTTTTTGAGGTCGACCGGAGGTAGCTTTGCTTTAACAGTGCGAAGCCCATGATGATAAACAGAGTAGTAGGCGCGACTGACGGCAGACCGATGAGCGGCTTCGGTGTTGTGTTCAGATAGCCGAGCCGCAATCGCTAATATGTCTGTTGGCTTAACGGGCATCGCAGTCCTCCTCTAAAGGGCTAGCCGCAAAAAGTACTAAGTCTGTTAAGGGATTTTCGTGTTTATTTCGAATTGCTGTGCGCATGTACCTCGTAATATCTACGAACTGATCAAAGGTGCAGTCGACACCAAACTCGATTCCTAAAGATATGTCCATGTCGACGTCGTTGCATAAGTAGCAGACTTCTTTTGCACGAAAGCCTTGCTCAGCGAGCGCGCCTAACGCAGTGAACATTACGTCAGAGATTTTTTGCCCAGTAAAATTGAGCGCTTGCGCACGCAGCGCAAAGAGCGTCGCGAATTCTGGTCCGATATCGTCCAGAAAAGGACGCCCTGAAATCGCTTCAAGTTGTTTGACCCAGGGATAATCAAAAATCGAATAGTCAACAATTCGAGAGCAAACAAAAACTGGTTTAGCGGAAGGTGAGATATAAAGCGGAGAAGGGTATGAAGAAGGCTGTTGACTACGAGCCAAGTCATAAGCGTCGAGGTCAACTGAGACTTGTCGGTTAGCTAGTGCATGCATAGGTGTTGTTCCGGATACAGATAGTGTTGATGTGAATAGTGTGTAAGCGATGGTGCTGAGCTGAAGGAAATGATCTTTTAGTCAACGCTGGCCAAACACACAAAATTTGCGCTCGGCATTGTCTCTTGACCTTGTCGACAAATCGACTACGCATGGATGTTTTGAGCATAGCAAAGGGTTTAAGAAACGTGTGTAACCAAGTGTTTCTGAATGTGTGTTTTGTTTCCTGTCGGCGTGGCATCGGTACGATTGAAAGTGGTTTGACCTCGACGCGTGATCACCGTAGACTCACTCACAATTTGAAACATCCTTTACTGATCAAAAATGACCGCAATCGTTTCATGGAGTGGTGGCAAGGACTCTTGCCTCGCGTTGTATCGAAGCCAACAGACGATGCGGGTAACAGGTCTGTTAACGGCCTTAGACGAAACCGGTTTAAAGGCGCGCTCGCATGGGGTAAGCCGCGCGCTGCTCGTGGCACAGGCGCAAGCCTTGGGGTTGAAAAACTATTTTCTGTCCGCCACCTGGGCTGAGTACGAGCGCTTGTTTATTGAACAACTGCAGGCGGCGGCCGCTGACGGTGCGCGGCATGTGATCTTTGGCGACATTGATCTTGTGCCGCACAAAGAGTGGGAAGAAAAAGTATGCGCCAAGGCGGGCCTGCAAGCCCTGTTGCCGTTATGGAACGAAAACCGTTTGGCCTTAGTGCAAGAGTTTTTGACGCTTGGCTTTAAAGCGCGTGTCGTGTGTGTTGACGGGCGCTTTTTAGACGCCTCGTTTGTGGGCTGTGAGTTTGATCAAGTGTTTATTGATCGGCTGCCAACAGGGGTCGATGCCTGTGGTGAAAACGGTGAGTTTCATACGTTTGTTTATGACGGGCCCAATTTTGTGGCGTCTGTGCCGTGGAAGAGTTTAGGAAAAGAAACGTACGTGTCACCGCCTGAGTATGGGAGCCAGACGTATTATTTTGATTTGCTGGGGGTTTGAGGTACTTTTTTTACTCGGGAAAATAATTGGGCAAGCTGTGCCTTTGACATTCCATACGAAGCGCTGTCGACACGCTTATGCAAACACCACGCTCGTGCGGCCACAGAGCGATGGCCGCGCAGCTTTGCGCACGACAATTTGCACATCACGACCTAGGCGGTTCAGGCACTCGAGCATTTTAGTTTCACTGATACCGCGAAATTGGCCGCGCAGCATGCCAGATACTTTGGGTTGAGGCATACCTAAGATGCTAGCTGCCTCAGTTTGCGTGAGATGACGGTACTTAATGATCTCTGCAATCTTTGTAGCAAGGCGAGCCTTGACGAGCATGTCATCGGCATTGACAGAGCCTAGATCTTTATAAACATTGCCGGTACCTGTTTGTACTTTTGTCACGAGTTTGACTCCTTATGATGTTCGTGAAAACCCAGCTTAAACGCGTGCAAATAGCCCAGCAATCAGCGCACCGGCTTCATCGTTGCCGCTAGGTGCGACCGGAGTGTAAGGCCCTTGTGTAAGCAGCTTTGATAGTTCTTGCTCAAACGTGCCCGCCCTAAGCGCCTCAGTTGTGATCTGGGCGCAATGCGCCCTGTCTTTTAACCACGTAACAAGCGCTACGGTTTCTGGCC
>CAIYCP010000413.1 GCA_903924715.1 uncultured beta proteobacterium | reverse complement strand
GGTTTGCTGGATGTCGCAGTGGGCCTTGAGGCTTGCCGACGCAAGGTGGTGCCGGGCATCGCTTCGCTCGACCAGCTCGCCGAGTCGTGTCAGGGGCTTAATGTGTCAAAGCAAACGCGTGTGCCGCGCAGTGATGTTGTGTTGATCATATGCCGTGGCTTTGCAGGTACCAACGCAGCGTTACTCTTACGTGGCATCACCTAAAGTGACCCAAGCGACGGCTCATGCCGAGCCATTGCCCGATGGCTGTGCGGTTGATACGGTCGATATCGCGCGCGTTGTTCGTTTAGTCGAGGCCATGCCCGGCGAGCTTGATAAATTGTTTTCGGCTCAAGAGCTCAGCGATGCGGGTGAGGGCGCTGGTCGTATCGCTAGCCTGGCTGCGCGCTTTGCTGCCAAAGAGGCGTGTTTAAAATTGTTTCCACGCGAGACGGCGCTCAATACGATTACCGCCATGGATTTTTCGGTGGTGCGCGACGCTTATGGGGCGCCGCAGGTGGTGGTGAGTGAAGCTGCTGAAATTGTCATGGGCAGGCACTTAGTTGGCGAGATCAAATTGTCGTTAACGCATACGCCGTTATCTGCCACTGCCGTGGCCTTGCGGGTACCTAAAGTTATTGAGCCAAGTCGGGGTGGGCGCTTTTTGTACCGATGGTTACCTTATCGGCGCGAGGTCATTCTTGAGAATTTAACGCGCGTCTACGCAGAGCAAGTCAGTCGACAGCAAATCATATTGTTAGCGCAGGCACATTACAGCCACTTATTGAGTTTGTTGAAAGAATTATTGCAATTTCGATTTTTATCAGTGCAGCAAAAAAAAGATATCGTACGGGTTGAAGGCGCGCCCCTCCTGATGGCGGCGTATGCTGCGGGCAAAGGGGCGTTGATTCTGACGGGCCATTTCGGTAATTTCGAGGTGTCGACGGTTGCGGGGGTCGAACATTTTCCTGAGATAAAAGGACACATACATTTTTTACGGCGACCGATCAAGCCGAAATGGCTCAGTGATTTACTGACGAATCGTTTTAAAAAAGCTGGATTTGGTGTGGTGGGCCGTCGAGGTTCTCTTGAAGAGATTGTTGAGACACTTGAACGCGGTGATGCAATCGTGTTTCCGTTTGATCAATATGCCAGACGACCAGAAGGCATTGAAGTTGAATTTTTTGGCTATGCGGCAGGTACTTATAAAAGTATGGCGCTGATCGCTTTGGCAACGGGCGCCCCCGTTTTGCCGGCAGCATCTTGGCGCGAACCCGATGGCACGCACGTGTTGCGATTTTTACCCCCACTCACGCCAATCGTAGATGACGATGTTGGTAGTGAAATCAAGCGCAACACGCGTGCGTTCAATCAGGCTCTTGAACTGGCAATTGTCAGGCATCCAGAGCAGTGGTGGTGGATGCATCGTCGCTGGAAAAATCAATCTGCAGTCAAACAGCTTAGTTAGACTTTGAATTTTGATTTTTGTCGTAAACATAAGTGCCAATGGCGCCAACGGCCGCGCCACCCAAGGCACCCCAAATTGGGTTGCCATCCGCAATCAGGGCAATGCCCGCACCTGCTGCCGCGCCGATTGCACCTGCTGAGAGCGTGCGCTGCTGTGTGTTGCTCATATTTGAACAGCCAGTAAGCGTAAGAGCTGCGCAAACGGGTAAAACCAATAAGATTTTTTTCATGATCAATCCTTAAATGTAACGAAGTCAGACGTCGTGCATCAAACGCTAAATGTCTTTAGGGTTTGCAGGGAAATGTTTCGCCTAAATAGCGCAAGATTGTGTCTGCGGCCGAGGCTTGCTTGAACTGAGGACGGGTCTCTGACCACTTCATAAAGTTGTCAATGTGTTGTTGGCGGGTCAGTGTCGAATTTTGTGCGCATACAAAGCTGGGTGCTTTTTGTGGATGACGCGTGATCAGGTAGGTCTCATAGACACCTTGACCGAAGCCGTGGCAAAAATTTTGCGCAGCACTATCGGTCGTGTTAGCACATAGGCTAATGAATTTTTCGGTGGTGGTTGTAGTAGCGGGTGCTTGCTGTGCTGCGCAGGTTGCGCTAGCGATGGCCAGACCAAGTAGAGCGAGTTGTTTTTTCATAAAAATCCTTAGGAGAAATTTTTGAGTTATAGCATTGAAATCATAACTTGGAAGTACAATCTGCTTGTCTGTCTCGAATGATACAGACGGGCCACTTACCGGAGATTCAAGATGTTAAAGCGAATTGTCGCAGTTTTGCTCAGTGCCGTTATAGCCTTGGGGTTGGTGGCGTGTGCGCCCGTTACGCCAAGTGCCCCGCTCGAAATTCGCTCTGGTGTGATTCAACAAATTAGCGCAACTCAGATCGCGAATAATCACGAAACCGGCGTTGGCGCGGTGATCGGTGCGTTGGGTGGTTTAGGTGTTGGCGCCTTGATCGGTTCGGGCACAGGCAAAGCGGTGGCCATGGTGTTGGGCGCAGTCGGTGGTGCGGTGGGTGGCAATGAACTTCAAAAACATTACGACAAGCCGGTCGCGGGCCAACAAATCTTTGTGCGTACGAGCAGTGGCGTTTTAGTGACTGTGACTCAGCCAACGGGTGATTTACGTGTTGGTCAAAAGGTTTATATTGAAGGGTCAGGTACCGAAGCGCGAGTGATTGCGCAGTAAGGCGTTATCGCGCGGTACGGTAAAAAAAACCGCTGCAATGCAGCGGTTTTTTTTGAGACTGAGACGCTTAAGCTTTTTTGACGTAAGCATTGCACCAGGCGGCTGCTGCAACCAGCTTGCCTGGAAAAATCGCACAGGCGCCGGCTTCAGGAGACTTGCTCGCGTATAGCTGGCAGTTCGTGCAGTTTTGTCCATCGGCGTACTTAGGAAATTTTGCTTTGTCGACGGTAGTGGCCACGGCTTTGTAACCCAATGCTGCGCCTTGTGGGTCTGTTTCTGCGACGAGCGCTTGAGCGTTGGCTTGTGATGCAAGCGACGCAGTCGCTACGGTAGCTGCTGAATAAATGATGAATTGGCGACGTGTGGTTTTCATAGCTGTATCCTAAAAAATAAAAGTGCTTAGAGATCAAAACGACTAACGAACGTATTTTATCGCTTGCGCCTTGACGATGTTGCGCGAAGCATGTGGTTAAGTTTGGCTTGCTTCTAGTCGGCATGACGTTTGTCAAATTCCCACACCTCTTCAAATCCCATGAGTTTGGTGAGATCGGTAAAGTCATACAGATCAACTGCGTTACCCGTTGATGAGCCGGTACTTTTGAAATGCTGATAGACCTTGGTCATGGCCTGAACACCCGCTAAAAGTGCGGTCACTGGGAAAATCGCCAATTTGAAGCCCAGTGCTTCGAGGTCGGCTTTGCTTAAGACGGGAGTGCGGCCTTTTTCAACCATATTGGCCAAGAGCGGTAAGTCAAACGAGGCGCCGATCTTGCGCATTTCTTCTTCTGTTTCGGGCGACTCAACAAACAAAATGTCGGCACCGGCCTTGGCATAGGCTTCGGCGCGCCGAAGGGCCTCATCTAGGCCGAGGGTGGTGCGTGAGTCAGTGCGCGCAATAATCAAAAAGTCTTTCGATTGACGCGCCTCGACTGCCACTTTAATTTTTTTGACCATATCGGCCGTCGGGATCACGCGACGCCCCGGTGTATGTCCGCATTTTTTTGGAAACTCTTGATCTTCGAGCTGAATTGCCGAGGCGCCAGCGAGCTCGTAACCCTGAACGGTGTGACGTACGTTTAGTAGGCCACCATAACCGGTATCGCCATCAGCGATTAAAGGGGTGCGAGCCATTTTGGCCATGGCACCAACCCGGCCCACCATGTCGCTGTAGGTTGCTAAGCCGGCATCGGGTAAGCCCAGATGCGACGCAACGGCACCAAAACCAGTCATATACAAGGCGTCAAAGCCAAAACTGTCTGCTAGTCGCAACGAGACCATATCGTAGACCCCGGGTGCGGTCACGAGCCCTGGTTGCTTGAGGCGCGTATGAAGTTGAGCAGGCTTGTTGTTTGACATGGTCCGGAGTCCCTAATAAAAATGAGTGCTTATCGTAGCAGGTCACGAGGTCGGTTTGGAGTGACTTCATGAAAGGTTTTAGGGCAAACAGATGGTCGAAATTGGCGTTGCTTCAGAGCAGACTTGTCGGGGTGCGCAGATAAACACTTGACGCGGTGCAGCGGTCGCGCCACACTCAGTGCTTGATGTCGCAAAGCCAGTATTTAAAAGTGATTCTTATTTACAAAAAAGGTGGCAAGATGAATGACTTGAGTATGCCCGAAGCCATGAGCCAGGCGACAATCGCTGCCCAGAACGCAAACCCCGGCTACCAGGCGCGCTTACGTAGCCGTCGTGGTGAGAGTCGTGGCCATACCGCTGGCGTAGCGCCGGGTAATGTACAAGGCAACCTGATGGTCTTGCCTCAAGCCCTGGCCAGTGATTTTCTGCTGTTTTGTCAACGCAATCCGCGGCCGTGTCCAATTCTGGCTGTGTCAGAACCGGGTAATCCCATGTTACCGAGCTTGGGCGAAGACGTCGATATTCGGTACGACATACCGCGCTATCGAGTGTACAAAGACGGTGTGCTCGTTGATGAGCCCTACGATATTGCGAGCCAGTGGCGTGATGATCTTGTGAGTTTTGTGTTGGGCTGTTCATTTTCGTTTGAGCAGGCCTTGCTTGAAGCGGGGATCCCGCTGCGTCACATTCAAGAGCAGCGCACTGTGCCTATGTATCGCACGAATATTGCGACGACACCTGCAGGTGTCTTTCATGGTCCGATGGTTGTTTCGATGCGGCCAATGCGTCCGGCTGATATCGTGCGTGCAGTACAAGTCACTTCGCGTTTTCCAAGCGTGCATGGCGCGCCGGTGCACATTGGGTTGCCACACTTAATTGGCATTCAAGATATCAACAAACCGGATTTCGGCGAGTCTGTGACGATCAAAGACGACGAAATGCCCGTCTTTTGGGCTTGCGGCGTCACACCGCAATCTGTTGCGATGGCCATGAAGCCGGCTTTTTGTTTAACGCATGCGCCAGGCTCGATGTTGGTAACGGATTTAAACAACAACAGTTTGGCAAGTTTTTAATTTTTTTGTTTCACTGATGCCATCTATTTTAGGAGCTTGTGAATGAAAGTTTTAAATCGATCGATGATTGTTGCGGCCTTATTTGCTGCCTTACAAATGACGGGTGTGTCAGCGCAGACGACTGCCTCGGGTCCTAAGATTGCAGTGCAGGCGATTACGCAGACTACGCCGAATATCCCTCAGTACACGCAGGTTGATCAGCCGATGTTACGCGATGGGCTCAAAGCCGCCACCAACGGGCGTGTTGAAGTCACACTGTCGTCTTGGCCTGAGCGCAATGTGAATGGCCCCGAAGTGTTGCGCTTGGTTCGGTCAGGGCAAGTTGATATTGCTGCCGGTCCGCTCACCACAGTATCGGGTGATGTGCCTATGCTTGATGGTATCGATTTAGCCGGGTTAAATCCCAGTATTACGCAGGCGCGTAAAGTCGCCGATGCCATGATGCCCGTTGCCAATAAAGAACTCGAAAAACTCGGCATCAAGCTTGTTGCAACCTATCCGTTTTCAGGTCAGATGCTGTTTTGTCGCAAACCAATTGCTTCCTTGGCAGATTTAAAAGGCATGAAAGTTCGCATCAATGGGCCTTCGGCCGGAGATCTTGTGAAGGCACTGGGCGGACAGCCCGTATCGCTTGCGTTTGGTGAGGTGTATACCGCGCTTGAACGAGGAACAGTTGATTGCGGCATTACTGGGTCTGGGTCGGGCAATGGCGTGAAGTGGCCTGAAGTGACAACGCATCTGTATACGCTGTCAGTGTCGTGGTCGACTGCAGGCTACTTTGTGAACTTGGCCTGGTGGAACAAGCTCGAACCTTCAATTCGCGCTGAATTCGAAAAGACCTTCGCGGCAATTGAAAACGCACAATGGAAGCTCGGTGAAGAAGCGACCGAAGATGGTGTTGCGTGCAACGTTGGTCGCGCTGCAGGTTGCTCGGGTAAGTTGGCCACCTTGGTTAAAAAACCGATGATTGAAGTCAAGGCTCAGCCCAACGAGGCGGCATTGATCCAGAAGGATTTGGCTGAAACCGTCTTGCCTTCTTGGGTCAAGCGTTGTGGCGATCGTTGTGGTGTGGTTTATAACGAGGTGGTTGCACCCATTACGGGCGTGAAGTACGCGGCCGGAAAATAAGAATGTTTCAAAGTCTTGAATGGATCAGTCGTCGGGCGATGTGGGTAGCAGGGTTCTGTTATCTGCTGATCACGGTGCTGATCTGTTTCGATATCTTTGCTCGGAAATTGCTTGGTTTTTCAACTGAGTCAACGACTGAACTGACGGGTTATCTGATGGCCGTTGGCATGAGCTGGGGGCTGGCAGGTACGCTTTTTGAGCGAGGCCATGTGCGCATCGATGTCTTGGTGCAGCGCATGTCTTTGCGGGTACGTGTATGGTTACATTTAGCCTCGTTGCTGGCCTTGGTTGTTTCAACAGGCTTTTATGTGTACGGTGCGATTTCTATTGCAAAAGATTCTTTTGCGTTTAATGCCACCGATCTCACCACAATACGTACACCGTTGGTTTTACCTCAGGGTATTTGGGCGGCGGGCTTCGTGTTGTTGTTGCTTGCTGCGCTTGCTTTGACCTTGCGTTCAGTTGCGCAATTGACGCGTGGTGATCTTGACACCATGGATCGTTCCTTAATGGCACGCACCTACGAAGACGAGGCTGCAGAAACACTTGACGCTGTTGCGCAAGCGCAATCGCACATGCGGGCGCCTGGTTTGCCACCCATTCACAAACAAGGCAGCAAATGATTGCGATCGTTTTCATTGTCATCATGGCGATCGTGATTGGTGGAGCAAGCTTGTTTGGTGGTGATGGGTCCGCCGCCGCGATGTCGGCTACTGCAGTGCCTTGGTGGGCTTTGCTTGCAGTGTTATTCGCTTTCGCAAGTTTTTTTGCGGGTGGCATCTATGTCGGGGCCGCACTGTCATCGCTTGCGCTGTTGGCGGGGTTTACGCTTTCAGACCGTCCGTTCTGGAATTTTCTGGGTGAAATGATTTGGGCGCCGTCGACCAACTTTGTGTTGGTATCGGTGCCGCTCTTTCTGCTGATGGGCGAGATCATGTTGCGGGCTGGCTTGTCTGAGCGCTTGTATCGCGGATTGAATGTCTGGATG
>CAIYCP010000412.1 GCA_903924715.1 uncultured beta proteobacterium | reverse complement strand
TCTCGCTTGATTCGCCGAACCCTTGCGCTCGCAGTCAATAAAGCAAATCTAGGCATCAGTAAATCTGTCGTACTTGGACGCTGGCTCACCCTGGTTGCCGGCTTCACACTGATCTTGACGGCGCTGAACCTCGTAGACATCCCCTTGAGCGCTTTCGCCTTCTTGGGCGGAGCGCTGGCTATTGGGGTGGGCTTTGGCACACAAAATATTTTAAAAAATCTGATTAGTGGCGTCATGCTTTTGATTGAAAAACCAATTCGTATTGGCGACTTGGTTGAGATCGATGGCGTAATCGGTACGGTCACCTCGATTGGCATTCGTTTTTCAACGGTACACGGGCCGCAAGGCAACGACACGCTGATCCCGAATAGCACACTCGTTGAGCAAAGACTCATTAACTGGACCTACACCACCACCGATGCTCGCAAAGATATTCGAGTAACCGTTGGCTATGGCTCAGATGCTCAAAGCGTGCGCGAGATTCTAATTTCAGTAGGCAAAGAAAATCCACACGTCCTGGGCACGCCCGGCCCCTTGGTGACACTAGACGACTTTGGTGAGAATGGCTTGGTATTTAACCTTCAGTTTTGGGTCAAGCTTCAAACTGGGGTCTTGGTCAATGAGATACTGAGCGATCTGCGCATGCAGATTTTGGGGCGGTTTGCGGCAGCAGGAATTGAGTTACCTTTTCCACAAAGAACGGTGCTATTCGATCAAGACGCACCGCTCGCCGTACACGTACAACCAAGACCTAAGTCAAATCGTAGCGCGCCTGAATAGGCGCAGCCTGTATTGCGACAAGACTATTGGCCGGTCATCGGCGTCACACGTGTCGGGCCCGCTCCACTGACCACTTGAACACGCTGGCTTAATACTAACGGTACATCCGCTTCTTGAGCGATTACACGCGTTTCGCCGTTATCTAGACGAACAGTAATTTCAAGGCCATCTTTTTTACCGGCACGCTCTTCAACCGCATCACCCGCCAACGCACCCAAAATTGCACCCCCTAGTACAGCCAGCGTACGGCCCGTACCACCCCCTATCGTGCTTCCGACTACACCGCCCACCGCACCGCCGGCCACCACGCCTGCGCCCGAAGTGCGATCATTTTGAAGCGTGATGGGACGCACACCTACGATCGTGCCATTACGCACGACTTGTTCGCGCTGCGCTTGCCCATACGTGTAAACATTCGCTGAAGCGCTTGGCTTGGCGCAGCCGGAGATCAATGCAACGCTAGACAGCATTGCAGCCCCGATCAATAAGCGTGAGGGCGTCGCGCGCAGAGCGCGTGAAAGTGAACGCATAAATAACTCCAGAAAAATATCAAGACACTAGCCTGGCAGATGACTGCCGTAATGCGCGTGCAACTGTGCACCAATTTCAGCACGCGAGGGCGCATGATTTTGCGGCCCACGTGATGCAATTTTAATTGAACCCATCAAATTACCAAGCTTACAGGCTTCGATCCAACTCCAGCCAAGTGTCAATGCGTAGAGCAAACCGCCACGATGCGCATCACCGCACCCGGTCGGGTCAAGCACTGCCGCAGGAATGACTGGA
>CAIYCP010000411.1 GCA_903924715.1 uncultured beta proteobacterium | reverse complement strand
TTTGACAGCTATTCGCACACAATCAAACGTGACAGACTGCGCTTCGTGTTGACACGGAGGCGGTATGAAATATTCAGAAAACAGAGCAGGCGCTGGCTGGAAAGTGCTGACTGCGCGTGAGCGTGATGTCATTCACCCAGTTGCCGAGGGTAAATCAAATAAATTAATTGCGAGCGAGTTAGGCATTTCGATGCGCACTGTCGAGGCGCATCGGGCGCGTATTTTTTACAAGATGGGGGTGCGCAACGCTGCCCAGTTAGCTCGCAGCGTATGCATCAGCCCCGAGCCAGACTCACTGCTTGATCTGCATTCGATTAACCCCGACGACCCAGACTAAACGCTCGACTGAGCGCCACTTAGGTCGGCAACGCGACGGTGCGCGCGCTTGGGTTACGGGCAGTTCGGTGCGGGCTTACCTTTTAATTCATCGATCGCATCGAGGTCAGGTTGCCGAGACAAGTTGTAGGTCAGGTTCGTCGAGTCGCCATTCATCGAAATCAACCGTAAGACGTTGCCCGAAGTCATGGCGAATTCGGCTCGCACATTACCTTGAGGATTCAGCAATACCAAACGAGGCACCGCTTGGGCAGAGGCACGCCAACAACCCTGATCGGTTTGTACGGCACTTTTTTGGCTTGACTGTTCAAGGTAGGCCGCGCGAGCACGCCAACGGCCATTCGGGGCCAAGGTAATGGTTATGCGTTGCGCCGAACACTTCATGTCTGGGTGAAAGCAGGGCACGGTGCCCGCAAAGCTTTGCGGCTCTGGGATCAGTGTTGATTGCAAGGTTTCTGCTGGCGCCACCGTTGACTCAGCCATTGCACCGGTGTTGTTGACGGCCGCAGCTTGCCCAACGGTGGCGACCGGGCTGGGGGCTACGGCAGCGGCCGGCCTGCTGGGGGTGTTGGGTTGCTGCAGCACGAGTTGTATTTGGCTTGGGGCGCGCAAGGTCTGGTTGTTATAGATGCCATCGCCTTGAGCAATGGCGTCTGAGGTGGTGCTGGCAGGCGCGGGGTCGTAGTAGCCAGCTTGCTGCATTTGCGCACAGCCGGCCAATCCCACCACTAACAAAATAGTTAAGTGAGACCGAAACTTTAAAGCGTGCGGGGCGAGTCGCCCTGGGCGTCGAAACATGATCGAGACTTCCTAATTCAAGAGACTTCAAGGATTCTATGCATTCTACGCATTTGGCACCATCCATGCACAGCCACTTCGCAGGGAGACTTCATGGTTGAGCGATTGACTACGGCGTTGTTGCTTGGGGTTCCTGCTGGAGCGCTGAGTGCAACGGTATTACTTCCGCTTGCTCGTCGCTTACCTCGTCACCTGTTGGTGCAATGGGGGGCGATTGAGTTGGGTGAACGCAATCTGATGCTCAATCGACGCGAACACAAGGAAAGTTTAGACTGGCTATTGGCGGGTGGATTATGTCTAAGCCCCGTGTTGGCGTTATTGAACTGGGGCTTAGGGCGTTTTGCCGTGGCCGCAGCAATCTATTGCGCTATTTTGCAGGTTTTAGCCCGAATTGATGTGCAGACCCGTCTTTTGCCCGATGTATTGACGCTGCCTCTTTTGTGGGCAGGACTCATGTTTCATTTATCGGGGGGTTGGGTGGCGCTTGAAGACGCCGTAGCGGGTGCCGCGGTCGGTTATGGCGTTTTATGGCTCATTTGGGCGGCATTTAGGGGCTGCACCGGCCGAGATGGGATCGGCTTTGGCGATTTAAAATTGGCGGCTGCAAACGGGGCGTGGTTGGGCCTGGAGGCGGTTCCCTGGGCGCTGTTGGCCGCCTCACTGACTGGGTGTTTAGTGGCAGGATTCAGCCGGTTTAACGGTCGTCTGAAACAGTCTGAAACATTGGCCTTCGGTCCCTATTTGGCGATGGGGGGGATCCTCATGCTATTTTGTACGCAAAATAGGTTTTAATCTCAGGCTCTAAGAGCCATGCTTGTTAGGTGAACTGTGACGGCGATGTTTAAATTGGGTCTCACCGGAGGCATTGGGTCAGGTAAAACTCAAGTGGCAAACCTGTTGGCAGACTTGGGCGCGTCGGTGATTGACACGGACCTGATCGCGCATCAACTCACTGCCGCGGGCGGCAGTGCGATTGAGCCGATTCGGCAAGCCTTTAGCGAAGAGGTGATCGAGGCCTCTGGGGCGCTGAACCGGGCACGGATGCGCGAGCTTGTGTTTGCTGAGCCCGCGCGACGGGCCGAACTTGAGGCGATATTGCACCCTCTGATTGGTCAGACTGCGCGCCAAGAGGCCGAGCAAGCTGTTGGGTTGTACGTCGTGTTTGTCGTGCCCCTGTTGGTCGAGTCGGGTCGGTGGCGTCAGCAAATCGACCGGCTATGCGTCGTGGATTGCGACCAGGAAACCCAAATCGAACGGGTGCGTACACGCAACGGCATTGAGCTGATCACGATTCAAAGAATCCTGGCGGCGCAGGCCACGCGCGAGCAGCGACTCGCGGTCGCGGATGACGTGATTGATAACTCAAAGACCGTCTCGCTTGAGGCACTAAAAAAACAAGTATTGGTGTTGCATCAAGGGTGGTGTAACCTAGCAAAAGTGGCTTCAAATACGAGGCCGCATTAGAGCGTTTATTTAATTTATTTGATGCAAACATCTTGATTCTTTTTGAATATCCTTTCAACGAACGGGTTCGGACGCTTCTGCGTCTTGAGTCGTTGTTTGATCGAATGATGTTTTTTGCAGGCCTAAACGATGCCCGTCAGCATCAGGTGGCGCTTTCGGCCTTGTTTGATCTGTTAGATGCAACTGAACGCACCGATATCAAAGGTAGCGTGCTGCAAGACCTTGAAAGACAACGCACGGTACTCAGTGGGCTCAAAGATCATCCCGGCGTCGATACTAAAACGCTGTCAAACATGCTGGCTGAAATTGAAAAAGCAGCGGCCAATTTAAATGCGGGTGGTCGCACAGGCCAAACTTTGCGCGATAACGAATGGCTGACGAGTTTGCGTGGGCGACTGATCGTTCCGGGTGGTGGGACTCAAGTTGATATGCCTTCATTTCATGCCTGGCAAAATTTGCCAGATGCTGCACGACAAGCTGACCTGCAGCGTTGGATTTTGACGTTGATGCCCGTGCATATCGGGATCGCGATTGTGTTGCGACTCTTGCGTGACTCAGATGAGCCGGTTCAGGCAGTGGCGCCTCAGGGTGCGTATCAGCAAATGCTTGCAGGTAAAACGTATCAACTCTTGCGGGTATGGGTGGATGAGTCGGCAGGCGTCTTTCCTGAAATCAGTGCGAATAAATACATGGTCTGGATTCGCTACTCCTCACAGCAGGGCGATCAGCGACCCCAAGCTGTGACGCAAGATATCCCCTTCAAAATGACTCTTTGCGCCCTTTAGGCCTGTCTGGAACCTCTCATGTTTGAACGCTTGTCGAAGCGACTTTCAGTTCGGTCGGCTATTGTGTGGATCGCTTCTGCGCTTTTGATTGCTGCGGCAGTTTGGTGGCTGATGCCGGGTGGGCTCACGACCAGTGCGCAGAAAGGGCCGCCGGCAGGCTTTATGCCGCCTGTGCCGGTCAAGATTGAGCCTGCGCGTGTCCAAGACTTAGATCTTTATCTGCGAGGCCTCGGTACCGTGACGGCCTTTAACACCGTCACGGTGCGCAGTCGGGTGCAAGGTGAGTTGATCGAAGTGTTGTTCAAAGAAGGCGAACAAGTTAAAGAAGATCAGCTGCTTGCAAAAATTGATCCACGTTCGTTTGAGGTCGCGCTTGAGCAAGCGCTCGGTCAGCAACAACAAAACGAGTCGCAGTATCAAAATGCCAAGCGCGATTTGCAGCGCTATCAAGCGTTACGCAAGCAAGACTCGATCGCACCTCAAATGCTTGATACCCAGGCTGCCTTGGTCAGCAAGTTTGAAGGGCAACTCAAAAGTGATTTGGCGGCAGTGAACAATGCTCGCCTGCAACTCGATTACACCCGTATTACTGCGCCGATCGCGGGTCGTTTGGGTTTGCGTCGAGTCGATGCCGGTAATCTGATCGATGCGAACGATCCGCTTGGCTTGGTTGTGATTACGCAAACGCAGCCGATCGCGGTGTTATTTACCTTGGCCGAGAACGATCTGCCCGCGGTGCGTGGGCCATTGCTTGCGGGTCAGAAGCTCTCGGTTCTGGCCTACGATCGGGCGGATCAGATCCAACTCGCACAGGGTGAGCTTGTCACGATCGATAATCAAATCGACGTGTCAACCGGAACAGTCAAGCTCAAGGCGCAGTTTGACAATGCAACGGACTCATTATTCCCAAATCAGTTCGTTAATGTGCGGATGAAAGTCAGTACGATCAAAGACGCGTTAACGATTCCCGCGGGGGCGTTGATGCAGGGCAATCAAGGAGCCTTTGTTTACGTTATTTTGTCGGATGATACCGTCGCAGTGCGCCCGGTGAAGATCGCTGCGCGCAGCGGCGATCGTGTGGCGGTCACCGCAGGTGTGCAGGTTGATGAACGCGTTGTGCTTGAGGGAACTGATCGACTGCGTGCCGGTGCAAAGGTGCGCGTGATTGGCGGCTCCGAGGCAAGAGGGGGACGCTCGTCCGCGGCGGGCGCCGCGAACGACGCTTCCTCTAAAGGTCTCCCCGGGGTAAACGCAACCACGAATCGGCCGTGAACCTATCCAGACCGTTCATCGTACGACCAGTCGCGACGACGCTCGCGATGGTCGCCTTACTGTTATCTGGCTTGATCGCGTATCGCTGGTTACCGGTATCGTCACTCCCTGAAGTTGATTACCCAACCATTCAGTCCACGACGTTTTATCCAGGGGCCAGCCCCGACGTAATGGCTGCGCTGGTGACTTCGCCGCTTGAGCGACAGTTTGGGCAGATGCCAGGTTTAAGACAGATGTCTTCAAGCAGTGCGGCTGGCGCTTCGATTATTACCTTGCAGTTTGCGTTATCCCTCCCGCTTGATGTGGCAGAGCAGCAAGTCCAAGCTGCCATTAACGCGGCGAGCAATTTATTGCCCCGTGATTTACCTGCGCCGCCGATCTATAACAAGGTGAACCCAGCAGATGCGCCGGTGCTGACCCTGGCAATCACATCGCCCACGGTCCCGTTACCTCAGGTGCGCGATTTAGTCGATACGCGCATGGCGCAAAAAATTTCACAAGTCGCGGGTGTGGGTTTGGTCAGCGTAGCGGGTGGGCAACGCCCGGCGATGCGCATTCAGGCCAATCCCCAATCCTTAGCGGCCTACGGACTGACACTTGCTGATGTGCGTACTGCAGTTGTTGCTGCCAACGTGAATCAGCCCAAAGGCACGCTCGACGGACCGGTACGTTCGACTACGATTAATGCGAACGATCAGTTAAAAAATCCGCTTGAGTATATGAATTTGGTCGTCGCCTATCGCAACGAAGCGCCTTTGCGACTTTCGGATGTGGCGACTGCGGTCACAGAGGCTGAAGATGCACGGCTGGCGGCTTGGGCCGATACAGAGCCCGCGATCTTGCTTAATGTACAGCGGCAGCCTGGGGCCAATGTGATTGAGGTCGTTGATCGCATACAAAAATTACTTCCGCAATTACGGGTGGCGTTGCCCGCAAATTTGGATGTGAAGATTATGTCGGATCGCACGCAGACGATTCGCGAATCGGTGCATGACGTTCAGGTCGAGTTATTAGTGGCGATTGGTTTGGTGGTGTTAGTGACCTTTGTCTTTTTGCGTACACTCACCGCGACCTTGATTCCGAGCATTGTCGTGCCGTTGTCGTTAGTCGGCACCTTTGGGGTCATGTATCTGGTTGGTTTTAGTATCAACAATCTGACGTTGATGGCGTTGACGATTGCGACGGGGTTTGTGGTCGATGATGCCATCGTGATGATCGAAAATATTGCGCGTTATCTTGAGCGCGGCGATACGCCGATGCAAGCAGCGCTAAAGGGTGCCTCGCAAATTGGCTTTACTCTGGTTTCGTTGACCGTCTCGTTGATCGCCGTTTTGATTCCTTTGCTTTTCATGACAGAAGTGGTGGGCCGACTTTTTAGAGAGTTTGCGGTCACGCTCGCGGTCGCAATTTTGCTGTCGCTTCTGATCTCATTGACGCTGACACCGATGATGTGCGCGCGTCTCTTGAGAGTGGGGGCGCAACAAGAAGGGGGCCAGATCGCACGGTATGTGAGTCAAAAAATTGATGCGTTGATTGCGGGCTACGGGCGAATATTACAGGTGGTACTGAACCATCAAACGCTGACGTTGTTCGTGGCACTGGGCACTTTTCTTCTGACGGCCGTCTTATATCTGGCAATTCCAAAGGGATTTTTCCCGGTTCAGGATACGGGTTTGATTCAGGTCGTGACGCAGGCGCCACAAAATCTCGCCTTCGGGGCGATGGCGCAGCGCCAACAAGAGGCCGTCAAAATCCTTTTAGAAGATCCTGATGTGGCGACGGTCGCCTCGTTTATCGGAGTCGATGGCGTTAATGAAACTGTGAATACGGGTCGCATGCAGGTCGCGTTGCGTGCGCACGACCTCAGGCGTGATCAGGCGCCTGTCATTATGCGTCGGTTACAAGAGCGTTTAAGCTCGTTGACTGGGTTGCAGTTTTATCTGCAACCGATACAAGACCTCACAGTCGAAGATCGCGTAAGCCGAACGCAGTATCAATTAACACTGAATAGCGCAGATCCGGCCTTGTTGGCGCAGTGGGCGCCACAACTGGTTGATCAGTTGCGCACGCAGAAGCCTTTGGTTGACGTGATCGATGATATGCAGAACGAAGGGCTCAATGCGATTGTTCAGATTGATCGCGATGCGGCGGCGCGTGTCGGGGTCTCTGCTGTAGCGATTGACGATGCCCTGTATGACGCGTTTGGGCAACGACAAGTTTCAACGATATTTACGCAATCAAATCAATACCGCGTTGTGATCGAAACTGCCCCCCAGTTTCGCCGCGACCCGTCGGCACTGGGTTCAATTTATGTCAAAACAGCTGAGGGTAAACCGATCGCCTTAACGAGCCTGGTTAAAGTCAGCGAAGGGCGTTCGGCCTTGGTGTTGAATCGCCTTGATCAGTTTCCGTCGGTGACCATTTCATTTAATTTGGCGCCTGGTGCCTCGTTGTCGGATGCTGTTGATGCGGTTGTTCAGGCGCAACGTGATATTGGCATGCCCCTGGGTATTCAAGCCGAGTTCCAAGGCGCCGCACGTGCGTTCGAAGCCTCTCTATCCAGCACGCTGTTTTTGATACTCGCCGCGATTATCACGATGTATATCGTCTTGGGTATTTTGTATGAAAGCTTTATTCATCCCATTACGATTTTGTCGACATTGCCCTCGGCTGCGATCGGCGCGTTATTAGCCCTCACTTTAACCGGGCGTGATCTCGACATGATTGGGATTATTGGAATTATTCTGTTGATTGGCATTGTGAAAAAAAATGCGATCATGATGATTGACTTTGCGCTTGAAGCTGAGCGTAAGCATAAAATGTCCGCGCACCAAGCTATCCAGCAGGCTGCGCTTCTGCGCTTCAGACCAATCTTGATGACGACGCTCGCAGCGCTGTTTGGCGCAGTGCCTTTAATGCTGTCAACCGGAACGGGTGCAGAGCTGCGGCAACCTCTGGGGTTGGTCATGGTTGGAGGCTTGCTGGTGAGCCAAGTGTTGACCTTATTTACGACGCCGGTCATCTATCTGTTCTTTGATCGAATGTTTGCTGGGCGTCGCGCTGCCACTCAAATCGCGGATCGTGCACCGTGAGTCTATCGGGCCCCTTCATCGTGCGCCCCGTCGCCACCATCTTATTGTGGCTAGGTGTGGTGTTGGCGGGTTGGCTTGCGCATAGCTTATTGCCGATTGCGCCTTTGCCGCAGATCGAGTTTCCGGTGATTGGTGTTCGGGCACAAATGCCGGGTGCTAGCCCTGAGGTGATGGCGGCAACCGTGGCGACACCGCTTGAACGCTCGTTGGGGACGATTGCGGGCGTATCCGAGATGACCTCGCGCAGTACAACGGGCCAAACCAGAATTACGCTTCAGTTTGATTTGAGTCGAGACATTAATAGCGCGGCGACTGATGTGCAAGGGGCGATCAATGCCGCGCGCGCAATGATGCCCAGTGGTTTACGTAGCAACCCTTCGTACAACAAGGCCAACCCAGCCGCGGCGCCGATCATGACGCTTGCCTTGACGTCCGATTCGTTATCTCAAGGGCAGCTTTACGATATCGCGTCAACAACGGTTCAACAAAAGCTTTCACAAGTAGACGGTGTGGGTGAAGTGCAAATAGGCGGCAGTTCATTGCCAGCCGTGCGTATTGATCTCGATCCAGATGCGCTGACGCAGGCTGGGGTATCGCTCGAAGCTGTGCGGGCCGCTGTGGCCTCAGCAAACTCAACTCGACCAAAGGGTTTGCTCGAAAACGATATTTATCGGTGGCAGATTACTGCGAACGATCAACTCTGGAAGGCTGCTGAATATCGACCGCTCATCGTGGCATGGCGTAATGGGGCCCCAGTACGTTTGTCCGAGGTCGCTCAAGTTGAAGACTCAGTCGAAGATACGTTCAATGTTGGGTATTTCAACACCAAGCAGGCGATTTTGGTCTTAGTGCGCAGTCAGGCAAAGGCCAATATCATCAAGACGGTCGATCAGATTCGTGCTGAGTTGCCCGTTTTGCGAGCGATGCTTCCGGCTGACGTGACCGTATCGATTGCACAAGATCGTACGCCTAGTATTCGCGCATCGGTCTTTGAAGCTGAAAAAACGTTGCTGATCGCCATTGGCTTGGTGATGATGGTCGTGCTTGTTTTTTTGCGTAATTTGCGCGCTGCATTTATTCCGACGATTGCGGTGCCAGTTTCGTTGATCGGCACCTTTGGTGTCATGTACCTGTGTGGATATTCCTTGAATACGATGTCGCTGATGGCACTGATCGTGGCCACGGGCTTTGTGGTCGATGATGCCATCGTTGTGGTTGAAAATATTATTCGCCATGTCGAGCGTGGTGAATCGATTCAACGCGCCGCGCTGAGAGGAACAAGAGAGGTAGGTTTCACGGTCTTATCGATGAGCATCTCATTAATTGCCGTTTTCATACCGATCTTATTGATGGGCGGATTGCCGGGACGTTTATTTCGTGAGTTTGCGGTGACTTTGTCGGCGGCAATACTTATTTCAATGCTTGTGTCATTGACGTTGACGCCCATGATGGCTGCACACTTATTGCGTCGGCCCGTGGAGCGAACCGAAACGAGCCCGCGGCCAAATTTTTTAGTGCGTTTCGTCGATGCTGTGATTGGATATTCGGTGAAGGGTTATGGAAGGTCTTTAGATTGGGCCTTACGGCACGGTCGCGTGATGATGCTGTTGCTCGCGGCAACCGTTGGACTTAATTTTTATCTGTATAGCGCTGTGCCAAAGGGTTTTTTTCCACAGCAAGACACCGGAATGATGTTGGGATTTTTTTCAACGGATGACGGTACCTCATTTGAGTCGATGAAGCCAAAGCTTGATCGTTTTAGGCAAGTGCTGCTGCGTGACCCGGCGATTAGTACCGTCACAGCCTATGCCAGTGGACGCGGCGGCAGTAATAACAGTTTTTTGGCGGTACAGCTCAAACCCTTCGCCGAACGTAAAATTTCGATCAGAGATGTCATCACGCGTTTGCGTCCTCAACTCTCGGGCATACCGGGGGCGCGTTTATATATGATGGCGCAACAAGATATTCGGGTCGGTGGACGGCAAAGTAGTTCGGCGTTTCAATATACCTTGATGGCCAACGAACTTGAAGACTTGAAAGAGTGGATGCCCAAGGTGCAGCAGGCTTTAGCGAGTTTGCCAGAATTGGTTGATGTGGATACCGACGTTGAAGACCGTGGGCGACAGGTCTCGCTTACGATTGATCGTGATGCGGCACAACGTCTTGGCGTGCCGATGGCCAGTATCGCGGCAGTGTTGAACAATTCGTTTAGTCAGCGACAAATTTCGATCATGTATGGCGAGCGCAATCAGTATCGCGTCGTGATGGGTGTTGCACCTCGGCACGCGCAAGATCCTGAGTCGTTACGCGATGTATATGTATTAAGTGAGACAGGTCAGCGTGTACCGTTGATGGCGGTAGCCAAGTATGAAATCAACAATGCGCCGCTCAGTGTGCGGCATCAGGGCTTGTCAGCAGCGGATACGATTTCGTTTGATGTGGCGCCCGGCGTGTCACTGGGGCAGGCGAATGCCGCGATCGATCAGGCGATTGCAAGCATCAACTTGCCGAGCGACAAAATTCAGGCTGGGTTTCAGGGTACGGCCAAGGCCTTACAAAGTGCGTTAGCGAATCAGCCTTGGTTGATTCTCGGAGCGCTGGTCACGATGTACATTGTGCTCGGAATTTTGTACGAAAGTACGATTCACCCACTGACTATTTTATCAACGCTACCCTCTGCGGGTATTGGGGCCTTGCTGGCATTACTGCTGATGAAAACAGAGTTCACCCTGATCGCCCTGATCGGTGTATTTTTATTAATCGGTATCGTTAAGAAAAATGCCATCATGATGGTTGACTTTGCGCTCGAGACACAGCGTAAACTGGGGATATCACCGAAAGAAGCGATTCATCAGGCCTGTATGACTCGGTTCAGACCCATTCTGATGACGACCTGTGCGGCGATTTTTGGTGCCATACCTTTGGTTTTTGCCTCGGGTGCCGGCGTTGAAATGCGTCAACCCCTTGGCATTACGATTTTGGGTGGTTTGTTAGTGAGTCAGTTGCTCACGCTTTACACCACACCTGTGGTGTACTTATACCTTGATCGGTTTCGGCTTTGGATGTTGACCAAGCCTTGGTCGCGTTCTAAACCGGTCGTGTTGTCTAATGGCGCTCAAACATGATGGATCTTAGTCGTTTCGTTCGACGGTGGTATTTGCAAGTGACGCGCGTCGCCGTCTTGCTTAGTCTTGCTTCGATTCTGACCGCTTGTATGGTGGGGCCAGATTATGTACGACCCACGATTGACGTTGGGTTGCAGTTCAAAGAAACGCCCGGCTGGAAGCCAGCTCAGCCACAACTAGCCGACGCACCGCGAAGTGCTTGGTGGTTGATGTATGAAGATGCAGCGCTAACCCAGCTGATGCAAGAGCTGAATGTCGCCAATCAAAACATTGCACAAGCAGAAGCTCGGTTTCGACAAGCCGTGGCCGTGACGCAAGGTTCGCGTGCGCCCTTGTTGCCTTCGG
>CAIYCP010000410.1 GCA_903924715.1 uncultured beta proteobacterium | reverse complement strand
GTCACCAAAAAACTCTGGTTTACAGAGCATGCTCGTGACTGGATGGGTGAAGATATCCCTAACGATGAGTTGAACGTGTTGAACCAAGAAGGCCAAAATTTCGGTTTTCCGTTCTGTCATCAAGGTGACATCGCCGATCCGATCTATGGCAAATACGACACCTGCGCAAACAGCACACCACCAGCGCTCAAGTTAGGCGCGCACGTGGCTCCACTAGGCATGAAGTTTTACACTGGCAGCATGTTTCCTGCCGAGTACACAAACAACATCTTGATGGCTCGCCATGGCTCTTGGAACAAAACCAAAAAACTTGGCTATGACTTGATGCGTGTTGTGTTAGATGCAAATGGCAAAGTCGAAAAATACGAGCCGTTTGTAACTGGGTTCATGACCGACGACATGGCTGATCCACCAATGTGGGGTCGTCCAGTTGACGTGTTGCAGTTGCCTGATGGTTCGATCTTGTTCTCAGACGACTACAACGGCGTGATCTATCGCGTGAGCTACAGCAAATAATGTTTCAAGCTTCAAGCAGTAAACAAGTCGCAGCCAGCCTACTGGCCGCTGCGGCTTTTTTAGTTTCCTCCCTGCCGGTACGGGCCGCAGATCTTGAGGCAGGTAAATCCTTGTCTCAAACCTGTGTGGCCTGTCACGGTGCTGGTGGCAATTCAACCACGCCGGGCGTACCTTCAATTTCAGGCCATGCTGCGCAAGCAATCAGCATGCAACTTTACAATTACCGCGAGGGTAATCGTAAAAATGTGCAGATGACGCCGATGGCTGAAAACCTCACAAATCCTGAAATGAATAATCTGGCGGCGTACTTTGCGTCAGAAAAAGTAGCACCTCCCACACATAAAGCATCAGCAGAAAGTCTGAAACTTGGACCTGCGCTCACTGCGCAGTACAACTGTACGCAGTGCCATGGCCCAGCGCTAAAAGGGATTCAACATATCCCTCGCCTTGCAGGGCAACAATACGAATATCTGTTGGCACAGCTTCAAGGCTTTAAGGCTCACACACGCTATGACATGGATGGCAACATGACCTCGGCCATGTCAGCGGTCAAAGAAAGCGACATCCCAATCTTGGCTGATTACATTGCTGCGCTTGAGTACAAATAGCACTAAGCTGTTTAGTCTTTATAGCGCTGTGCAATGGCCTTGAAGTTTTCTGCCTCAAGCAAAAACGCATCGACCACGACGGGGTCAAACTGAGTTTCCCGCTTACTTAGGATCTCAGTGACTGCGTCGTCGTGAGTCCAGCCCTTTTTATAGGCCCGCTCACTGACCAACGCATCGTACATATCCGCTAGCGACATAATTCGAGCGGCCAACGGGATTTGCGGCCCCGCCAAACCTCGCGGGTAGCCCAAGCCGTTCCATCGCTCGTGATGCCCGCCCGCGATCATGATCGCTTTCTCGATGACGTCATTTTTTAACGCGTACTTTGCCTCCGCTGCACTGAGCACCTGTTCGCCAATCGTGGCGTGCGTCTTCATGACCGTCCACTCTTCTGGCGTCAATGAGCCAGGCTTGAGCAGAATGGCATCTGGGATACCGATCTTGCCTAAATCATGCAAGGGTGCAGCCTTAAAAAGTAGCTCAATATCTTTATCAGAGAGTTCGGAGGCATACCGCTTCATCGTTCTTAACCGCAGCGCTAAGGCTTTAACGTAGTGCTGGGTACGCAAGATGTGGTTAC
>CAIYCP010000409.1 GCA_903924715.1 uncultured beta proteobacterium | reverse complement strand
GCTCTTTCGGATGATCGTGCGTATCTATTCTTGTGCGCTTTGATTCTTTACGCTTGTATCTATTTTGTTTGGCAATTGCCTCAAACGAGT
This sequence comes from uncultured beta proteobacterium, assembly GCA_903924715.1. Classification (GTDB taxonomy): domain Bacteria; phylum Pseudomonadota; class Gammaproteobacteria; order Burkholderiales; family Burkholderiaceae_B; genus Zwartia. The sequence continues at coordinate 5,001 of CAIYCP010000409.1, read as the reverse complement.
ACTGGGCGTGCCATGCGTGCCGTCCGCGAAAACGAACTTGCAGCTGAAGTCACTGGCGTCAATAGTTTAAAAATCAAAGTCATCGCTTTTACCATTAGTGCGGGCTTAGCAGGATTAGGCGGTGCACTCTACGCCGCAGGCTTCGCATATATCAGCCCTGACAACTTTAATTTTTCTCGTTCAATTGAATTTTTAACTATGGTGCTTCTCGGTGGTGCGCAATCAGCGTTCGGGAGTGCCTTGGGTACGAGTCTGTTGATCCTGCTGCCCGAATGGCTGCGCTTTCTGAAAGAGGTTTATCTCGCGGCCTACGGCTTAGCAGTCATCCTGATCATGGTCTTCTTGCCCACTGGGATCTGGGGGATTATTAGTTCAAGAGCGGCAAAATATCGCAAGCCGGTGCCAATTGATCTTGACAGCATCCAAGCCCTTGATATCTCTGTTCCGATCACCGACCCTACCCCAATTTTGCAGTTGCAAAATGTACAGAAGCATTTCGGTGGAGTGAAGGCAGTAGACGGCATTACGCTTAACGTTGCACGCGGTACGGTGCACGCTTTGATTGGTCCGAATGGGTCAGGCAAAACTACCACGCTCAATGTGCTGAACGGCATTTACAAAACGACTGCTGGCAAGATTGTATTTGATGGTAAAGATATTACCGAGCTCGCCCCCCACGAGCGAGCGGGGCTGGGCGTAGGCCGTACTTTTCAAAATATTCGATTGTTCCCATCAATGTCGGTGGTTGAAAACGTGATGGTCGGTGCACAACGCCCCAACAATCACATCGCCCCAGGGCAAGCAGCGCTGCGTACGCGCGCGTTGTCGGCACTGAAATTTGTCGGTTTGGCTGAGCAAGCCGAGGTAATCGTACAGAACCTACCATATGGGCATCAGCGTTTAGTCGAAATCGCACGCGCCTTAGCGGGGCATCCAACATTTTTACTCTTAGACGAACCGGCTGCCGGCTTGAATCAAACTGAAAAGCAAGAGCTCGTTGCACTGCTCAAGCGCTTGCGTGGTCATGGGCTGACAATCTTTTTAATCGAACACGATATTGGTCTCATTGAGCAGGTCTCTGACAAAATCACAGTCCTCAATTTTGGCAAACAGATTGCAGACGGCAATCCCTCGGATGTGCTGAACCATCCGGATGTCATTACAGCCTATTTGGGGGATGCCTCTCATGTCACTGCTTGAGCTTCGTCAAGTTGAAAGTCATTACGGCAACGTACGGGCCCTCAAAGGCCTTTCACTGCACGTCAACGCCGGAGAAATCGTGACCTTGTTAGGCGCTAATGGTGCTGGCAAAAGTACGACCCTGCGCAGTATCTCTGGGCTTGCCTCGGTCACTAGCGGAGACATTCTGTTTGAAGGTCAGTCGATCTTAAAAATGCCCGCTGAAAAAATAGTCAGCATGGGTATTGCTCACGTTCCAGAGGGGCGCCGTATCTTTCCTGGACTAACCGTCAGAGAAAACATACTGATCGGCAGCTCTGCACGAGGCAAAGTGGCACGCAGCACACTAGAGTCTGAAGCTGACGAGATGTTTGAAATATTTCCACCTCTAGAAAGACTCTCTGATGCCTTAGGTTGGAGTCTGTCGGGCGGCGAACAGCAAATGCTTGCTGTCGCACGCGGACTCATGTCAAAGCCAAAGCTATTGCTCATGGATGAGCCTTCGCTTGGCTTGGCCCCTCTTATCGTTCAACAGTTGTTCGCAACTATTCGCAAGATTCGAGAGCGAGGGATGACGATCTTACTCGTCGAACAAAATGCCAATATGGCCTTGTCTGTCGCTGATCGCGGCTATGTTTTGGTCACCGGCAACTTAACCGTTGAAGGTACGCCAAAAGAACTGCTGAATAACGACGAAGTACGTTCAGCTTATCTTGGTGGTGGAAAAAAATAACGAGTACTGTTTAACTATCGCTTCACTGTTTACCTATCGCTTCAGTATTTTTCTGTTTTTGCTCGACTTTAGAACGTCAAAAGACTCTGGGAGACTCACATGAAACAAAAGAAATTTTCACTATATGCAGCGAGCGCCTTACTCGCAATGTCGTTCAACACACAAGCTGCTGATCCGATCAAGTTCGGCATGGTGGTCGAAAGCACTGGGCCCAATGCGGAGTCTGGCGTCTATCAAATCAACGGCGCAAAACTTGCCGTTGACGAAATCAACGCAGCAGGTGGTGTACTAGGCAGAAAAATCGAAGTCCAAACAGAAGACAATCAAAGTACAAATCCGGGTTCAGTACTCGCCGTATCTAAATTAACCAGTAGCGGCAATATCACCGCGCTGATCAGTTCGATTCGCAGCACTCAAATTCAGGCGATTGCTCCCACGGTGGCAAAAGCCGGCCTGCCGATGATGATCGGTGGCACTGATTACACGCTGACCCACACAAATAACCCATGGCTGTTCAGAGCGCGTCCTAATGATGGTTACTCAGCAAAGGTGATCGCTGATTACGGCGTCAACACGTTAAAACTCAAAAAATGGGCGGTTATCCACGCAACCGATGCCTTTGGTAACGGTGGCAAAAACAATCTAGTTGACTCGCTGAAAGCCCTTGGGATTACTCCTGTACTCGTACAAGGCTTTACTAGCAACTCGCAAGACTTCACGCCAATCGTCTTAGCGATCAAACAGTCAGGCGCAGATATCGTGTCAAGTTACATCACCAACTCGCCCGATGTCGGAATCTTCGCCAAGCAATTACGGCAGTTAGGCGTCAAGGCAACATGGGTAGGTTCGCCCTCTTTGTCAACGGATACCGCAATGAAACTAGCGGGCGATGCGCTGTATGACAGTTTTTCGATTGCCGATTTTGCGATTGAATCGAGCCCAGAGGCCAAAGCCTACGCCGACAAGTACCGTGCAACCTACAAGATTGAACCTGATCTGTATTCGTCTTGGCCCTATGACTCAGTCAAACTTCTTGCCTTGGCAATTACCAATGCCAATAGCACGAAACCTGACGACATCATCAAAGCCTTGCATGCGATCAAAGGCTACAAAGGCGTTGAAGGCACCTATACCTTTGACAAAAATGGCGATGGTTTGCACGGCTACAACATCGTGAAAAACGTACAAGGCAAAATCGTATTTGAAAAACATATCGACTTTGCACCAAAAGACTAAACTGAGTCTGTCCAAAAGACCAGACTAGACTCTGTTCTTGAACGTTAAGCCCTGCCGCGAGTGGCACCACTCACGTCAGGGCTTTTTACAGTAAATTTGTTTGACACTGACTTAAGCGATACGCGATGAAAAAAATTACTGCTGGTGCAATTTCTAGAAATTATTTCAATATGCCCTTCTGGATTGCTGCCCATCAAGGCATGTTCACAGACGAAGGGCTTGACGTCACCATCGACCTACACGAGCCCATAGACGAAGTTTGGCGACGCCTTCAAGACGGTCGTATGGATATTGCGTTAGGCGTAACCGAACACATCATCTTAGACAGTGAAGGTGGCGGTCATCTCGAAATTATTGGCGGCAATGTCAATCGCCTGCCTTTTTCAATGATCTCTGGCAAAGACGTCAAATCGTTTGCAGATCTAAAGGGGCGAACAATCGGTGTATCTTCGATTGACGCCGGCAGCTCTTCGCTTGTCATGAAGCTGATGGCCGCACACGGCTTGCATTACCCCCAAGATTATAAAATTGTGGCCTGTGGCCCTATTCTGGCCCGCTGGGAAAAGCTGCAAAGCGGCGAGATCGATGCGGGCCTGCAAGGCGCACCCTTGAACTACATCGCACTTGACCAAGGGTTTAACTCTTTGTGCGAACCGCGCGATCAGTTTCCGTGGTTTCAATTTACTTCACTCAATATCGATAGCCGCTGGGCCCGCGCAAACCATGACACCGTGATTCGCTTCATGCGTGCCTTTATTCGTGCACACGAATGGTTTTTTGCGAACAAAGAAGGTTGCCGAACCATCGCCATGCTTGAAACCGGCATTACCGCTGAGTATGCGGATCGCGCTTGGGATGAGTACACGGCAGCCGAGATTTTCCCGCGTGATGCCCAGGCCAATCCAGAGTCGATTCAAACCTTAATCGATATCAGTGCTTTGTTAAGAGCGCTCCCAAAGCGTGCTGATACACAAGCCAAGTCTTACATCAACCATAGTTATCTGGATGAGGCTCGCCGGTCGCTGTAGTCGCCTACTGCTTCATGATCTCTGGATGCTTAGCCAAGAAGCCCTCCCAGCGACGAGACTCAGCAGAGATGTAATTGCCGTACGCCTCAGCGGCTAACTCGCCCGGCTGAGCACCAGAATCAACGATGCTTTTACGATAGGCTTCAGTACGAAGCCCTTGACTCAATGCAACCGAGAGCTTGTTGACCACGGCAACGGGTGTGCCAACAGGCGCCACCAAACCAAAGACCGACAAGATAGTCGAACCCGGAAACCCGCTTTGCACCATGGTTGGAATCGTAGCAGCCGCAGCCCAAGGCTCGGCAGAGGTCACAGCCAAGGCTTTGAGCTTACCCGCCTGCGCGTTGCTTAAGCCATTGCCCAAGTTATCAAACATCACCGTGATGCGACCCGCTAACAAATCTAATTGAGCGCCATTCGTACCTTTATATTGAATATGTGCAAGCGGCGTCTGCGCCTCGGCCTCGAGTAACGCCCCCGCAAGATGACTGACCGTACCCACACCGGCCGAACCATAATTCAACGTGTTTGGATTTTTCTTGGCATAAGCAATTAATTCTTGTACGGAGTTTGCTGGGATTGAAGGATGAACCACCAAGACATTCGGCGCACTCGCAATCAGCCCGATCGCGGTGAAATCACGTTCAAGGTTGTAACCAACTTTTTTATTGGCAATCGGCGTGATGATGTCAGAAACAACGTGAGCGAGTAACGTGTAGCCGTCAGCGGCTGCACCTGCAACAGCAGTGGCTGCGATCGCCCCACTCGCACCAGGCTTATTCTCGACCACAACTTGTTGGCCAAACACATCAGACAAGCCACGCG
>CAIYCP010000408.1 GCA_903924715.1 uncultured beta proteobacterium | reverse complement strand
GCCTTGATTGGTGTTGCCGGGGCAATCCAAGCAAATTACGTTTTAATCGTCAGCCCCCATGATCTCGGGTTTTTTGTATCGCTTAACTTTATTATTTTCTTATTGTTTGGCGGCATGCAAACAATGTGGGGTCCGGTACTAGGCGCAATTTTGCTCACGGCTTTGCCTGAAGCATTGCGTTTCGCTAAAGAATATCGTTTGATTGTGTACGGCTTGATTATCGTGATCGTGATTCTTAAACGGCCACAAGGCTTACTGTCGCGTACACCAACTGGTATTGAGAAACGCTTGTTTGGTTTCTTAATCCAACCTGCCCGCGCAACTTCGGCGCCAGCACATGTGAAACATCAGTTTTCTGATGATCGAAAGTCATAAGGCGGGCGCGATAAGACAACTCTTAAAGCGCCCTTTCAATCAACTTAAGCAGTACCCCAAGGCTTAATCGCAGCCTTCAACTGTGCGTAACCATCTAAATAACGTGGGCGCTTTTCACCGAAGATTTTGTCAAAGGTTGCAAGCTGCGCATCGAGCCAGTCAGCTAATTGTTTGTTGCCGGGATTAGCCGCTTTGTAAGCCTCGTTGATCAACACAAAGTGAATGCGTGGATCGTAAGGTTGCTTTTCGCCACCGACCGTTTCGTCACCATCGAGCAAGCGCAACAGCATTGCATCGGCTGAGCCCAACGTCTGTTCATAAATCGGCGCGCCGTGCACGCGATACATCACGCTGGTCATGTCTTTGCCGTTGGTCATGGTGTAACCCATTTCAACCCACAGTTTTTTCATGTCAACTTTAGCGCCCACACGGTCGATCACGATTTGGCCCCAGTCGCGCAAGACATCAGGCGCATCGGCCATCAAGTCTGTTAGGCGGTCGCCGTCCAGATCAGTTGCGTAAACGATGCAAGGGCGTTGACGAATCATGTCATGCAGCAACAAGCCGAAGTTTGTGTCTGAAATGTGTTCGTAAATGTCACCACCCCAGTTTTCCATGCCGGCTTTGAAGTCTTTGGGCAGGCAGGCAACAATAGCGTCAATGTTGGCGCGGTGCTCTTCGTAGGCGTCAACGGTGTACTGGCGTTTCAGTTTGAATTTGGTGCCTTGTAACAACCAGCGCATGATGCCGGCGTTGATCGCGTCTTCTTGCGCCTGTGTGGGCTTGGTGGCGACGCGGCCGATTTGGCCAGTTTCGTGAACCATTTTCAAGAACAGACGCGCTGCGTAGGCCATACGCACACCGGGGGTGTTCATTTCAGAATGGATCACGCCTGTTGCGGTATCAACTTTGAATTTCTTCTTATCTTGCGAATAAGGCAGGCCTGGCATAAAGCGAATGCTCGTGATGCCACCGTAAGGGCGCACGTTGCAATACACGCCTGCTGCGGTGCGCAAAGGCGCATTTGCTGACTTGCCATTCACTACAACTTTTTTACCGCCTTCGTTGACCATAAAGTCGCCTGCGGTCGACCACTTCAGTGCGGTGTAGTCCAGTTTGCCAAACCACTCAAGTGAGGCGAGCTTGCTGTCATGGCGAAACTGCGCCATCATCGGAACGCCTAAGAACGGCAGGCCTAAGACGTCTAGCGCCATCAGGGTGCCATTCAGGGCAAACATATCGGTGAAGGCATGGGCAACGGGTTTAACGCCGCCAGCGGTGCTGCCGCCTTCCCAAATGATTGCATCGGGGCAATCGGTGGGTTTAATGGCCGAGCGCTTGTAAATGCCATCAAGCATTTTAAAGAGGTCGCCGTTTTGCTCTTCTTGAGCGATTTTCAGCAGATCGAGATTTTGTGCCATGAACGCAGAACCTTAGTCGTGGATGAGAAAAATGGTGAAAGGTAAGTATAAATCCCTAGTTATGCGATTATCGCACTACTAGGGATGAGTACCTACTTGCCCGGAAATCAGCTTAAATACGGCTTAAAGTAAAGCAATAG
>CAIYCP010000407.1 GCA_903924715.1 uncultured beta proteobacterium | reverse complement strand
TGGTTGAAATCGATCATGGGGAAGGATTGCTGACGCGATACGCGCATGCCAGAGTGCTTTTGGTTAAAGAGGGCGAACTGGTCAGGCGTGGCCAAATGATCGCGCGAGTCGGCTCGACAGGCCAATCGACCGGTCCGCACCTGCATTTTGAGGTTAGACAGCATGAGCGGGCATTAGATCCGAGGGTATTTTTGACGGGCGGCCCCCTAGCTGCACCTTGGGAGAGTGCCAGCCCATCTCGCTGACGGGCGAGCGCGGCCTGCGTTAAACTGCAAAGCTTATTGGCAGCAAGCTGCCTCAACTCCTCTAGGCGCTGGCCGGTGTGTGGTTTACATGGGTCTGTGTGGGTCTGACACGTATGTTTTCACTACTTAAAAAAATCTTTGGTAGTAGTAATGATCGTTTGCTCAAGCAGCTACGTCGTCGCGTGGTGCAGATTAATGCGCTCGAACCACAGATGCAGGCCCTTTCTGACGACGACTTACGCGCTAAAACCGAGGCCTTTAAGGCGCGACTGACTGCGGGCGAAACGCTAGATCAGCTTTTACCTGAGGCTTTTGCGGTGGTCCGTGAGGCCGGCGTGCGTGTCTTTGGCATGCGACATTTTGATGTGCAGCTATTGGGCGGCATAGTCTTACACCAGGGTCAAATTGCCGAAATGCGCACGGGCGAGGGCAAAACCTTGATGGCCACCTTGCCAGTGTATTTGAATGCACTGGACGGGCGCGGCGTGCACGTCGTGACGGTGAACGACTATTTAGCGCGACGTGATGCGCTGTGGATGGGTCGCTTGTACGGTTTTCTGGGATTGACGGTTGGGGTGGTCGTGCCTCAACAGGATAATGCCGAAAAAATCCAAGCCTATCGCGCCGATATTACCTATGGCACGAATAACGAGTTTGGTTTTGATTACTTGCGTGACAACATGGAGCACCGCGTCGAAGATCGGCGCCAACGGTCGCTTGTTTTTGCGATTGTCGATGAAGTTGATTCAATTTTGATTGATGAGGCTCGAACCCCTCTGATTATTTCAGGGCAGGCTGAAGACCATACTGAGCTCTATGTGCGCATGAATGCTGTGCCGGCGTTACTGACACGGATGACGGCAGAACCAAAACCAACAGAACCTGAGCCCGACGGCGATTATTGGGTCGATGAAAAAAATCACACGGTGTATCTCTCAGAAGCGGGACATGAAAAGTCTGAGGGTGTTCTCACGCGACTGAAGTTATTGCCCGAGGGCCAGTCTTTATACGAGCCCCGCAATATTGCACTGATGCATCACTTGATGGCGGCCTTGCGTGGCCATACGTTATTTCATCGCGACCAACACTATGTGGTGCAAGAAGGCGAGGTCGTGATTGTTGACGAATTTACAGGCCGCATGATGGTTGGGCGCCGCTGGTCTGACGGTTTGCATCAGGCTGTTGAAGCCAAAGAAGGCGTCAAGATTCAGCTCGAAAACCAAACGCTTGCCTCGATCACGTTTCAGAACTTTTTTAGAATGTATGAAAAGCTTGCAGGCATGACCGGTACGGCCGACACCGAGGCCTATGAGTTTCAAGAAATTTATGGCCTTCAAACGGTGATTGTGCCCACAAACCGTCCGATGGTTCGTGCAGATCAAAACGATCAGATCTTTAAATCGGCTCCTGAAAAATTCAATGCGATTTTGGCCGATATCCGCGATTGTCAAGAGCGCGGGCAGCCCGTGTTAGTCGGCACAACGAGCATTGAAAACTCTGAGCTCTTGTCCGGGATGCTTGATCAGGCAAAGCTCGTGCACGAAGTGCTGAACGCAAAGCAACATGCGCGCGAAGCTGAGATCGTTGCTCAGGCCGGTCAGCCAGGTCACATTACGATCGCGACCAACATGGCTGGTCGTGGCACAGACATTGTCTTGGGCGGCAGCATTGAAAAGCACATCGAACTGATTCGAGCGAACGCAGAGCTTTCAGAGGCTGAGAAATCGGCGCAGATCGAAAAAATCCGAGAAGAGTGGCAGCCATTAAATGATCGAGTTAAGGCTGCGGGAGGCTTGCGAATTATTGGTACTGAGCGTCACGAGTCACGTCGAATCGACAACCAGCTGCGTGGTCGTGCTGGTCGCCAGGGTGACCCTGGGTCGTCGCGATTCTATTTGTCTCTTGAAGATCCGTTGATGCGCATTTTTGCGGGCGATCGTGTGCGCTCAATTATGGAAAGGCTCAAGCTGCCCGAAGGCGAACCGATCGAAGCTGGGATGGTGTCGCGCTCAATCGAATCTGCGCAACGTAAAGTTGAGGGGCGTAACTTTGATGTACGCAAGCAACTGCTTGAATACGACGACGTTGCCAATGATCAGCGTAAAGTGATTTATGCCCAACGCAATGAAGTGCTCGAGGCACAGTCGATTGCCGAGACAGTCGAGAGTTTGCGTGATGGCGCACTAACGGATTTAGTCCATAGGTTTGTGCCGCAGGACTCAGTCGAAGAGCAGTGGGAGCTTGATGCTTTACAGTTATCGCTTGAGTCTGATTGGCACGTGAGTGTGCCGTTGACTGAGTCGCTCAAGCAGACAAAGAGTTTGACCGATGAAGATGTGCTTGAGTGCGTGTTGACTGAGGCTCGACTGGCCTACGAAAAAAAGGTTGAGATCGTTGGCGCTGAATCGTGGGCCAACTTTGAGCGTTCAATTATGTTGCAAGTGATCGATTCGCAGTGGCGCGAGCATTTGTCAGCGCTTGATCATTTGCGTCAGGGTATTCATTTGCGTGGTTATGCACAAAAAAATCCCAAACAAGAATACAAACGCGAGGCATTTGAATTATTTTCGGACATGCTCGATCGGGTGCGTGACGAGGCGATCAAGGTGCTGATGACGGTGCGAATTCAATCGGCCGAAGAGGTGCAGCAGGCTGAGCAAGCCGCAGCTTTAGCTGCGCAAAATCAGCAAGTTGAATTTCAGCATTCTGCATATCAAGAGGAGAGTGAGCAGGCTCAGGCAGTTACTGCGCCGGCCTCAGAGCACCCGGGCACTGTGCGCAACATCATGCCCAAGGTTGGTCGAAACGAGCCCTGCCCTTGTGGCAGTGGCAAAAAATACAAGCAGTGTCACGGCCAACTTAAATAGTGCTGTTCGCGCAGGCTAGTTGGTAGGGAGTGCTCGGCATGTTTAAGGCTTTTTTTGCGTCAAGGCGCTATTTGTTCTGGGCGTGGCCGGGAGTCGTGTTGATTGTGTCCGGCATTGCCAGTCAAGTGCAAATCGATGTTGCCCTAAATTCTGGGATTGGCGAACTTTTTGATTTAATGCAACAGAGTTTGACGCAACCGGGTTCGGTTGAGTTGTCGGTCTTTGACTCGATTGTTTGGGCGCTGACTAAACTGATCCTGTTGTACGTGATGCTTGTTGTTGTGCTGGGGTTTTATATCAAGCACTGGGTCTTCAGGTGGAGACAAGCCATGAACGACTACTACATGTTCTATTGGCCCGTACTCCGAACGGTTGAGGGTGCTAGTCAGCGTGTGCAAGAGGATACCAAGCGCTTTGCGGCCACCGTTGAATTGATTGGTGCAAGCGTTGTTGAAGCAGTTTTAACTTTGCTGGCGTTTTTGCCGATTCTTTGGGTGATCTCAAAAAGTATTCAGCACATTCCATTTTTTG
>CAIYCP010000406.1 GCA_903924715.1 uncultured beta proteobacterium | reverse complement strand
GGCGTCACAATCGTGGCCTTAATTGGATCCAGCATATTAAAACCTTCGGCCAAATCACCGAAGCCATGCCAATGATCGTTCGACTTAAGTACCCAATCTGATTGTTCGCCGACACCACGCGGGGCCAAATAGTCAGGGCCCCAGACGGTAAACCACCAGTCGTCATCGCCATACTCTAAGTCGACCTTGCGCATCGCGCGCCTAAAATCAAGCGCCTCGCGAATACTCTCTTCAACCAGCGCAGTGCCGCCCGGGGCTTCCATCATAGCGGCCGCAACGTCACACGAAGCAATAATGGCGTACTGGGGTGACGTCGAGGTGTGCATTAAATACGCCTCGTTAAAAATGTTGCGATCCAGCTTACGTGTCTCGGGCTCTTGCACAATAATCTGTGAGGCCTGAGAGATCCCCGCTAACAATTTATGTGTTGAGTGCGTCGCGAAGACCATCGCTTTACGACTGCGTGGCCGGTTCGGCCCAATCGCATGCATGTCTTGATAGAACTCATGAAACGCCGCATGTGGCAACCAAGCCTCGTCAAAATGCAGCGTATCAATCGTGTCGCCAAGCTTTTCTTTGATCATCTCGACGTTGTAGATCACGCCATCGTAGGTGCTTTGCGTCAGCGTCAAAATGCGAGGCTTTTTATTCTTGATCTTACGTGCGAAGGGATTTGCGTCGATCTTTTTTTGAATATTTTCAAGTTCAAATTCGGCCAAGGGGATCGGACCAATAATCCCCATATGATTGCGCGTAGGACGCAAAAAGACCGGAATCGCACCGGTCATGGTGATTGCGTGCAAGATCGACTTATGACAATTGCGATCGACAACCACGATGTCATCGGCCGCCACGTTCGCATGCCACACGACTTTATTTGAGGTCGACGTGCCATTCGTCACAAAGTAGCAATGATCAGCGTGAAAAATACGCGCTGCATTTAACTCAGATTCTGCAATCGGCCCAGTGTGATCAAGCAGTTGACCAAGCTCATCGACGGCATTACACACGTCAGCACGCAGCATGTTTTCACCAAAAAACTGGTGGAACATCTGACCGACCGGGCTTTTCAAAAAGGCGACTCCGCCAGAGTGTCCGGGGCAATGCCACGAATACGAACCATCTTGAGCATACTTAACCAGTTCGCGAAAAAACGGCGGCGGCAAGCTATCCACATAACTACGGGCTTCGCGAATAATGTGACGCGCCACAAATTCTGGCGTGTCTTCAAACATGTGAATAAAGCCATGCAGTTCGCGCAAAATATCGTTCGGGATGTGTTCAGACGTACGCGTTTCGCCGTAAAGATAAATTGGGATATCCGCATTACGAAACCGCAACTCGCCAATAAAGGTGCGCAAGTTTTTAATGGCGCCAGCAACATCCTCAGGCGAATCAATATCAAACTCTTCATCGTCAATCGACAAAATAAAAGCACTTGCCCTACTTTGCTGTTGTGCAAATGAGCTCAAGTCGCCGTAGCTCGTCACGCCGATAACTTCCATGCCTTCGGCTTCGATCGCAGAAGCCAACGCTCGCACGCCTAAGCCTGAAGCATTTTCAGAGCGATAGTCTTCATCAATAATAAAAATCGGGAAGCGAAATTTCATGCAACAAGCCTCGCAAACGTATGAGGGATCGAAATTAAGTCCGCGGCAGAGTCACGCCGCGCTGGCCTTGATATTTTCCGCCACGATCTTTATATGACGTTGAACATACTTCATCACTTTCAAAAAATAACATCTGCGCGCAGCCTTCGCCTGCATAAATCTTGGCCGGCAGCGGTGTGGTGTTCGAAAACTCGAGGGTCACATGACCTTCCCATTCGGGTTCGAGTGGCGTCACATTCACGATGATGCCGCAACGCGCATACGTGCTTTTGCCCAAGCAAATCGTTAAGACGCTGCGCGGAATTCGAAAATATTCGACCGTACGTGCCAACGCAAACGAATTCGGTGGAATGATGCAAATATCGCCTTTGAAATCGACGAAGGATTTTTCGTCGAAGTTCTTGGGATCAACGATCGTTGAATTGATATTGGTGAAAATCTTGAATTCGTTGGCGCAACGCACATCGTAGCCATAGCTACTGGTGCCGTAACTGACGATACGGCCGGATTCATTGGATCGAACCTGGCCCGGCTCGAAGGGCTCAATCATGCCCTCTGACTGCGCCACACGGCGAATCCAGTTGTCACTTTTAATGCTCATGACCAAGCGCCCCAATCGTAAGTATGTCTAAGAGGGCGGATTTTACCCCCAGTCTGACGGCTTGCGCCGCACGTGCCCGATTATTACGTTCTCTTGACAGCAATCGCCCCAAATTTATCGCTTAAATCCTTGGGCAATATCGCCACGCGACCTGCCAGACGCGCCGCGATTTCGCGATAGAGCCGAGCCGCTTCGCCCTCAGGATGAGACACCACAACGGGTTGACCGGCGTCGGCCTGCTCACGAATCGTCAGCGTGAGCGGCAAACTCCCTAGCCAGGGAGCCTTGTACTCTGCGGCCATCCGTTCGCCTCCACCCTGGCCAAATATCGGTTCGGCATGCCCGCATTGGCTACAAATATGGATTGCCATGTTTTCAATAATGCCCAAGATGGGTACGTTGACCTTTTCGAACATCTTTAAACCCTTGCGGGCGTCGATCAGCGCAATATCTTGGGGGGTCGTCACGATCACGGCGCCTGCAACCGGAACACTCTGCGCCAGCGTCAGTGCAATATCCCCGGTGCCCGGCGGCATATCAATGATTAAGTAGTCGAGATCATCCCAACGAGTTTGGCGCAATAACTGCTCGAGTGCTTGCGTCACCATCGGGCCGCGCCAAATGGCCGGTGTGTCGTCATTCATCAAAAATCCGATCGAATTTGCCTGTAACCCGTGACCGATCACAGGCGCCATTTTTTTACCATCGCTGCTCGTTGGCTTGACCGACACCCCTAGCATCAGCGGCACACTCGGCCCATAAATATCTGCGTCTAACAGGCCAACGCGCGCGCCCTCTGCATGCAGCGCCACGGCCAGGTTCACCGCCGTGGTGCTTTTGCCAACACCACCCTTGCCCGAGGCGATGGCAATAATATTACGCACGCCTTCGACGCGGGCGACCCCCGGCTGCACGGCATGCGCCACAATCTTGACGCTGATATTCACATCGGGATTCGCAGCCCCGCGCGCCTTGAGCGCCGCATAGATCTGCGCGCGGATGCCATCTAACTGGCTGGCCGCCGGATAACCGAGCACCACCTGCACACTCACATACTCGCCAACCAACTGAATTTGGCTATCTTTCACCACGGCCCCGATTGAACGCCCCGTATTAGGATCCAGGATATTCTCAAGCACCGCACGCACGTCAGCCAGCGTTACACTCATGGGTATTCCTCTGCAATTTGTTACTCATTTTAGGCTTGCAACATGCGATTTCTCATTGAACGACTCATTCGACTTATCGTGTTCGTGTTCGTCGCGATCCTCGGGG
>CAIYCP010000405.1 GCA_903924715.1 uncultured beta proteobacterium | reverse complement strand
TGGTTGAACCGCTTGCCGCACGTATTGCAAAATTCGGCTGGCATCTTCAATTGCACTGGACCGCAGATCAAATTGTTGAGCACGAGGCGATGCTCAAGCGCCTGCCCACACAAATTGTGTTCGATCACATGAGTCGCTTGCCTCAGCCGCTTGGTATTCGGCACCCTGCGGTCAAAATCGTCGAGTACTTGTTAGCGCAAGGACGTACCTGGATCAAACTCTCAGGCGCCTATCTGGATAGCCAAGTTGGCGAAGCGGGTCAGTTTTTGGATATTGATCCAGTGGCCCGTCATTGGATTGCCACCGCACCGCAACGCTTGGTATGGGGGAGCGATTGGCCACACCCGACCGAAGCGAATAAGCCTAACGATGCCAATATGATGGATATGCTCACACGATGGACAACCGATCGTTCGGTCATTGAGCAGATCCTCGTCAGCAACCCAGCAACACTCTATGGCTTTGAATAAATCGTTTACGCGATGAACACAGCTCTGATTTTGCCCGATGACGACTGAACGTAGAATCGCTCACTTAGACATGGATGCGTTTTTTGCATCGGTCGAGTTGCTCACCTACCCAGAACTCCGCGGCCAGGCCGTCGTCGTGGGGGGACGTAGTGCAAGCGCACCCGTGACCAACGACAAAGGCGAGAAGCGCTTTGCGCGCCTGCGCGACTATGTTGGCCGCGGAGTCATCACGACCTCGACCTACGAAGCCCGCGCGTTGGGCGTGTTTTCTGGGATGGGCTTAATGAAGTCTGCCGCTTTAGCCCCCGACGCTATTATCCTACCTGCCAACTTTGAAGCTTACCGAAATTTTTCTCGCCTGTTTAAAGCGGCAGTCGCGTCGGTTGCCCCACACATCGAAGACCGAGGCATTGACGAAATCTATATTGATCTGACGCATATTGATGAAGAAACGCATGTGTTGGCCAAGCGTATCAAACAAGCGGTCTTCGATGCCACAGGCTTGAGCTGTTCGATCGGCATCACACCGAACAAACTTCTGTCAAAAATATGCTCTGATCTCGATAAACCAGACGGCATCACAATTTTGGCACCCAACGAACTCACCACGCGCATCTGGCCACTACCTGCAAAAAAAATTAATGGTATTGGCCCAAAAGCCAATGAAAAACTGGCGTCTCTCAGTATTCATACCATCGGCGATCTTGCTGCTGCGCCTGCCGAACAGCTTGTTACTCACTTTGGTCGCAGCACTGGTACATGGATGACTCAAGTGGCACAAGGTATTGACGACCGTCCCGTGGTGACCTGGTCAGAGCCAAAATCAATCAGCCGCGAAACCACGTTTGAACGCGACCTACATGCCAAACATGACCGTGCAAGACTATCTGAAGTATTTACTAGCCTTTGTATGCGACTAGCAGATGATCTGCAGCGCAAAGGATATGCAAGCCGTACGATCGGTATCAAATTGAAATACGCAGATTTTCAAGTTGTGACGCGCGATCTCACGTTGCCCGACGACGTTACTGAAGGACAGCAGATCCGGCTGGCCGCCACCGAATGTTTGAAACGCGTACCGCTTGAACAAAAAATTCGTCTCTTGGGCGTTCGTGCGGGTAGCCTGCGGCCGGTCCAGGTAGCCGACTATCACGACCGATCCGAACAACCGACCCTTCCGTTTGAATTTGAATAACAAAGCTAGTTTTTTGGTACTTTTGTTATAAGCAAACAAAAAATAGTTCTTTGACGGCTGTTAACGATTTCACTAGCCTCTAGGGTTTGAAATCTGCGTCAACCATCATGTATCGACCTTCAAGCTTTGACACCGCGCGTTTAACCGAACGGGCTAGCCAGCTCGCCGGACAAATTCAACGTAATAAAGAAGGTCTGCTAAGCGACGACCATCTCAAACCCTTACGACTGCAAAACGGTTTGTACATTCAACGTCACGCTCCAATGCTACGCATTGCGATTGCTTACGGAATGTTAAAAAGCGACCAACTACGGGCGCTGGGCGAAGTGGCCCGTAAATACGATCGAGGCTACGGGCATCTGACGACGCGCCAGAATATGCAACTGAACTGGATCTCTTTAGACGACACACCAAAAGCCTTGCATGATCTGGCGCGCGTTGGCATCCACGGTATTCAATCCAGTGGAAACTGTTTACGCAACATCACCAGCGATGCACTTGCGGGCATTGCTCCTGATGAAATCTTAGATCCACGCCCCTACGCTGAATTATTGCGTCAATGGAGCACCTTTCATCCTGAGCTTTGCTTTTTGCCGCGCAAATTTAAAGTCGCACTGACAGGAACCCCTGAGGATCGCGCCTTGGTTCAAATTCACGACATGGCCTTTGAAGTCGTTGAAGCAAGCCCCCACGCGGTCTTTCGAGTGCGGGTGGGAGGCGGTTTAGGGCGCACACCGATCCTGGGGCCAGTATTGCGCGAGCGTCTTGATTGGTTTGATATGTTGACGTACACCCACGCGGTCATGCGCGTGTATAACGAGCTGGGTCGACGTGACAATTTAACCAAAGCCCGTATTAAGATTTTAGTGCGTAGCGTCGGTGTCGAAAAATTTAGAGAGATGGTTGAGGCCGAATGGACAGGCCTGCGTAACGGCCCACACAAACTTTCTGAGGCTGAACTGGATCGCGTCAAAGGTGCTTTCGTTGAACCGAAGTGGATTCCCGAGCAGGCACTCAACACACCTCATACACCAGGCATAAAGAGCGAAGCAACGCAATGGCAGCGTTGGCTCAAGCGCAATCGTCTTGCCCATCGCCAACCTGGTTATGCAGCAATCCTGATTCCTTTAAAGGCACCCGGCCGTCCCCCGGGCGACGTCACGAGCGACGAAATGGATGCGATCGCTGCCATCGCCGATCGCTTCAGTCAAGGTTTCATCCGAGTCAGTCATACCCAAGATTTTGTCTTGCCTGCCGTACGCGAAACAGATTTGCCCGCATTGTATGAGGCCCTTAAAACCTTAAACCTGCATCATGCGGTTGGGGGGCTGATCGGCGCCATGGTCGCCTGCCCTGGTGGTGATTTTTGTGCGCTGGCTAATGCGCGCTCGATACCCGTTGCTGAGGATATTGCTCAACGGTATGCAGCGCTCGATGCCCAAGAAGAAATTGGCCCACTTGATTTACGAATCTCGGGATGCATGAATAGCTGCGGGCATCACCATGTTGGCCATATCGGTATTCTTGGCGTTGATAAAGACGGCGCTGCGTTTTATCAACTTTTGCTGGGCGGACACTCAGGGCACGGCGCGCCTGCAGCCTTAGGCACAATTATTGGTCGTGCTTTCGCAGAAGATGAAATCGCGGATGCGGTCGAAGAAATTATTGACGCATATCTTGAGCAGCGTGAACCTGGCGAAACGTTCAGGCAAGCCGTCGCGCGTTTAGGAAAACCGATCTTTGCTCAGGCTGCTGAGGCAGCGCGCAAACCCGAACACAAACCGAAACGCGAGCCAACAGAAAGTCAGAAAGAGACCCTCGTATGAAAATCTGGTTTATCGGTGCCGGCCCCGGCGATCCAGAACTCATGACGCGCAAAGCCTGGCGGATTTTAAGCCAAGCCGACGTGGTGCTGCATGACGCATTAATGGACGTCCAAGGCATGCAAGAAGCCGCGCCCCAGGCTCGATGGCTGGCGACAGGAAAACGCTCGGGTCGCCCCTCCGTCGAACAGGCTTTTATCTGCCGAACCCTTGTCGCGCTTGCCAAACAAGGCTTAAACGTTGTGCGCTTAAAAGGGGGAGACCCCTCAATTTTTGGACGCCTGACCGAAGAGCTACAGGCTTGTCGTGCAGCAAAGATTGATATCGAAATTATTCCGGGCGTGACGGCCGCTTGTGCTGCCGCAGCCGATTTACAAACGAGTTTGACCTCGCGCGGCGAGTCACGCAGTGTTGTGTTTGTGACGCCTCGGCTGGGCAAATACGAAACCAACCGAGAAAACGAGTGGCTTGCTGCAACGATGGCGGCTCAAACCGCCGTGCTGTATATGGCTAGCGCGCACGCTCAAGAAATCTGTGCAACCTTGATTGCAGCAGGCAAATCAAAAAATACCCCCATTTGCATCGTTGAAAACGCTAGCCGCGCTGGGCAACGCCTGAAACACACCTTATTTGAGGTTGCACAACAAGGTTTACCTCAGTTTGAAGGGCCCGTCTCATTGCTGGTGGGCGAGGCACTCGCCTTGGCAAACATCCATACTGTCAACGCAGCAGATAACGTTTTAGAGCATCAAAACCTGCCACGCTCGCAGCAGGCCTTCGGCTAATCGAACGACTAAAGCTTTCAATGAACACGACACAAATACTCGCACCATCTCAGGTTTTTGACTCGACCGGTCAACGCGTTCACGCCGTGCCGCAACTTGATCTGATCTTTGACACCGACACCATATTCAATCGCACAGAGCCAGGTACACCCACAGACTATTTAAGAAATATTTTAGCGGCACGTTCTGAACAAAGCGCGATTGGTATACGCTTTGACAAGTTCACAGACGGTCGTTCGTATTCAATCGCCTCGCGTCTACGCGAAATCGGCTACACCGGTGAATTACACGCCTTAGGCGATATCAATCAAGAGCTGGTCTTTTTACTGCGTCGCGTGGGTTTTACACATTTTCATATTCCAGACCCCGGAACACCCATACTTTCTGCTGAAATTCTTGAACCATTCAACGGCTATTATCAGGCCGGCTCGGATGGCTCGCGAGCTCGCTGGCAGGCATAACAAGCGTCGAAGCACGCGCAGTATCAGCAATCAACGTCAGCGCATACAACATGCACGCCACCGCGACGGCGCGAAAGATGTGCTGCAGATAGCGTTTAGATTGCATGATGCTTTGTCCTTGGCGGCACGCGAACCGCTCAGAAATAAGGGTTCGCAGCCAATAAAGCTATCGTAACGACTCACCGCTTTATTTAGAACAACAGTATTGTCATTTGTATATAAGCAATACGGCTATCACTTTACAAATACCCTCAGTCCCGTTACCTTGACAGCTTGTTGCCAAAAAATTTGCTGAATCTAGGGGCTTGAGGATGAGTAATTTTGAAGAGTTAGATCTAATCGGTGTTGCACAAGGCATTGCCTCCAAAAAATTTAGTTCCCAAGAAATCACCGCCTGGTCATTAGGTCGACTCGACACCATCGGTCGCAAGTTCAACGCCGTGTTTCGCATTGATCACGAGTCGGCTCTTGCCCGCGCGCGTGAACTCGATGCAGCTCAAGCGCGCGGCGCTCAGCTCGCACCCTTGCATGGCGTGCCACTTGCCCATAAAGATCTCGTCGAAGTCGCTGGTCGCGAAATGCACGTCGGTTCAAAAATTTTACGTGGCAATATTGCAAAGAAAAATGCCTGGGTGATCAACGAGCTCGAGGCCGCCGGACAGGTCAACTTAGGGGCCCTACACATGGCAGAATTTGCCATGAGCCCAACTGGCTTTAACGCACATTACGAGCACGGACTCAATCCGTGGAACGCAGCCTATGCCTGTGGAGGCTCTTCAAGCGGTTCGGGCATCGCAGTCGCCGCGCGCTTGATCTTTGGATCAATCGGTAGCGATACTGGCGGTTCAATCCGACATCCCGCTGCAATGTGTGGCGTGACCGGGATCAAACCTACCGCGGGTCGGGTGAGCTTTGACGGGGTATTTCCACTTTCGCACACACTCGATTGTGTCGGGCCTTTAGCACAGAGCGCACGCGACTGCGCGCGTATGTTGACACACCTAAGTCGACCCAACGCGGATGACCCATGGTGCACAACGCGAAACAATCAAGACTATGAAGCAGGTTTGGATGGCGACATTAAAGGCTTGCGCGTTGGCGTACCAGATGCCTACTACCGTGAAAACCTTGATCCTGAAGTCGCAGCGGCTTTGCAGGCAAGCTTAGATGTTTTGAAAGCACGTGGTGCCATTTTGGTGAATGTCAACGTCCCTGATATGGCAAAAATTCACGAGCACACTGCCGTGGTCCTGACGGTTGAGGCCGCAACCGTTCACCACCGCTGGATTGAAACGCGTCGAGACGAATACGGCTCGCAGGTGATCGCACGTACTGCACCGGGCTTCACACACACCGCCATTCGCTATCGTGAAGCACTCGATGCCCGGCATGCGCTGATTCAAGATTATCTCAACACCTGCTTTGCCAATTGCGACGTTGTGCATATACCGATTTTTATCGCACAAACCCCAAGCATTGCTGCCACCACAACCGGCACGCTTGACGAAGTCATCGCCACCATCAGTGGCTTAACCTATGCCAATCGCGCAATCAATTATCTTGGATTTCCGTCGATCAGCGTACCCGCAGGCATTTCAAGCATTCAGATGCCCCTTGCCTTTCAGTTAGTTGGGCGTCACTTCGAAGAAGCGACCATCCTTAAAGTTGCTGATGCCTTTCAGCGTGACACTGATTGGCACCGCAAGCGTCCACCCGTATAAGTTGATATCACGCGATTCTCTTGGATCCAGGCCTCATGAAATTTATTCCGACGGATGAAATACTAGGCGCGCAAGTACAAGACCTAGACCTCAGTATCGCGTTAACCGACACGCAGGTTGATACGTTAATACAGGCGTTGGGTAAACACGGCGTTCTAGAGTTTGCTAACCAAACCCTCACAACCGCTCAACTGAAATCATTCAGTCAGCGTTTTGGCGAACTGTATATCAGCCCAGGGGGTCGTTCACAGGCAGAGGGATTTCCTGAAGTGATGATTTTGTCGAATATGGTGCAAGACGACAAACCGCTTGGCCTAAAAGATGCCGGTCAATCTTGGCATACCGACATGTCTTATTCGAACATCATTGCCTTCGCCAACGTTTTACATGGCACAGTGATACCACAGCGCGATGGTAAACCCTTGGGTGCAACACAATTTCGTAACACGCGCGCAGTTTACAGAGATATCCCTGAAGAATTAAAAGCACGACTCGCCGATAAAACAATTACCCATGATTTCAACAAATTCTGGGATCTGATGCGCAGTCGGCCCGGTAGCACGCGTCCACCGCTTAGTGACAAAGAAAAAAGTATGCGCCCGCCTGCCATACACCCTGTATTTTTAACGCATCCAATTACCCAAGAAAAATTGCTTTACGCGAACCCAGGGTATGCCATAAAGATCAATGAACTCTCACCAAAAGAAAGCGATGAGATTCTGAATTATTTATTTGAGCTGCAATTAAAAGATCAGTATCTGTATACCTATCACTGGAAAAAAGATTCACTTCTCATGTGGGATAACATTGGAACCATGCACCAGGCAGTCGCCGACTACGGACCAGATGAACATCGCTACATTAGACGTTGTCAGGTGATGGCTACACGTTTTTATGGCGCTGCAGGCACTGGTGCGCCGATTCTGTTCAACGCGGATACTGGCTCACATTGACACGCGGTTGCGCATGCTGAAGTTTTATTTTTAATCACCCATGAACTGCTTACACATCGCTTGGCGCGTCTGTCTCGCCCTCGTTGCAATATGCTTTGTCACGCCTTGTGCAGCGCAGACCTCATACCCTACGCGCGCCATCCGCCTACTGATTGCCTACACACCGGGCGGCGCTACAGATATCGTGGGTCGTTTGCTGGCGCAAGAACTATCCGTCGCGCTTGGGCAATCGGTGATCGTCGAAAATCGCGCAGGCGGCGGTACTTTGTTAGCAACTGAAGCCTTACGCAAAGCGCCCGCTGACGGCTATACCCTGCTCTTTGGCACGAACGCGTTTGTGATTACCCCACTGCTGCATGACACGCCCACCTATGATCCAGTGACAGAGTTTGAACCGATTGCGCTCACCACCATTCAGCCGCTTGGTCTGTTAGTCGCGCCTCAGGCACAACTAGACAGCACTGAAAAGCTGATTACCTACGCCAAACAACATCCAGGAAAAATCAACTTTGCCTCGTCAAGCAACGGCACCGCCCAACACCTTGCCGGCGAGGCTTTCAGAGTCGCAGCCAACATTGACATCGTACATGTGGCGTACAAGGGTGCAAGCCCTGCCCTCATTGATTTGCTTGCAGGCCGCGTCGATATGATGTTCACCTCATTGGTGGGCAACATGGATCATGTCAAAGAAGGTCGACTACGTTTGCTAGCCACCACGGGCAGTCAACGTAGCCAAGCGACGCCCAATATCCCGACCGTTGCCGAAGCTGGGCTCGTAGGTTTCGAAGCCTACACTTGGCAGGGCGTCATTGCGCCAACCGGCACGCCGCAACCCATCATTGATCAACTCAACGCTAGCGTTCTTAAGGCCGCGCGAGCACCAAAAATCGTCGAAACCTTAGCAGCACAAGGCATGGAGGTTCGCACCTCGAGTCCGGCTGAGATGCGAGCACTTTGGATTAAAGATACGAAGCAATATAAAGATCTTTTGCAGCGCACAAAGACCAGCATCCAATAAGTACGCAGTCAGTCAAACGCAACAGCCGACCGCCCTCTATATTTTTAGCCTATGATTGACCCACCAACACGGAGACCTTATGGCAACCTTTACTTCAAAACGTTTTACACAACTGACCCTAGATACCGTTGCGCCTGAAGCACGTGATTTAGCGGGCGATATCATGAAGATCTCAAGCGTGGGCTTAGCCGGCCCTTACAACGTCATGCTGCGAAGCCCTGTTTTTGCAGATCGCATGAAAAAGCTACTCGACTACCTGCGCTGGAATTCATCCATACCAATGCGTTTAAGCGAGTTGGCAATTTTGATTCAGGCAAAAATCTGGACCTCGCAAGTTGAGTGGCATGCACACTACCCGATCGCGCTGCGTGAAGGCTTGCCTGCACATGTCGCTGATGACATCAAAGCAGGTATTCGTCCGCGCAATATGCAGCCTGATGAAGCGGCTGTCTATGATTTGTGCACGACTATGACGCGAGATCATGAAATCAGTGACGAACTTTTTAATAGCGCCAAAGCGGTCTTAGGTGAGCAACAGATTGTTGACATCATTGCCGTGACGGGCACGTACGTCACCATTGCAATGTTACTAAGCTTAGGCGAAGAGCCAGTTCCACCCGGTAAGCCCTGGCCCTTTCCTGAAAAAGCGCGCTCGGCCTAAACGCGTTCACCTGGGGCGCTTCACACCTCAGGTTGTTCGCGCGGTTTTAAAGCAAGAATAATAAAAATTCAGCGGAGGCCGCATCATGTTTGTAATCTGGTTCAAAAAAAATCTCGTTCCTCTTAGTTTGATCCTGCTCGCACTAGGTTCAAGTGGCACGCTGGCGCAAACCAATAACGACCAAAGCTATCCCACCCGATCGGTCACCGTCATCGTGCCGTTTCCACCGGGTGGGGGTACTGATATCGGCGCGCGCATCGTCGCGCAAAAACTTTCTGCGAAATGGGGGCAATCCATCGTCGTTGAAAATCGCGGTGGCGCAGCAGGCCAGTTAGGTGCCGATGCTGTCGCAAAGGCAAAACCAGATGGCTACACCCTTCTTGTGGGCAACGTGGGGACACAATCTGTCAACCCAGCGCTATACGCCAAGTTGCCTTACAACCCCGATACGGCCTTTGAACCCATCACGATGATTGCTGAGTTGCCACTTGTGTTGTTGGTGACGCCCTCGTTGCCTTTCAAGTCGGTACAAGAACTCATCACTGCCGCAAAAGCCGAACCCGGCAAAATTAGTTATGCCAGCTCTGGTGCGGGCGGCGCGCCTCACCTGGCCGCAGAAATTCTCAAGAGTTCGGCGGGCATTGATTTATTGCACGTACCCTACAAGGGTGGCGGCCCTGCCGTTGCAGACTTAATGGCAGGCCATGTGAATCTACTCTTTGCAACCGTACTCGAGGGAAGTGGCGCGGTTCGCTCAGGCAAACTACGCGGGCTCGCCGTCAGCAGTGCCAATCGCTCGCTGGCGCTACCAGAGCTTCCCACTGTGGCAGAAAGCGGCGTACCGGGCTTTGATACAGGTTCTTGGATTGGGATGTTGGCGCCTGCAGGCACGTCAAGCGTCATTATCGGTAAAGTGGCCGCCGATATTCGTGCAGTCTTATCGCAAGACGACACGCGTGACGTTTTAATTAAACAAGGCGCTACACCCTTGATCATGACTACTGAAGAGTTCACAGCGCGTATTAATTTCGATCGCAAACGCTATGGCGAAGTCATCAAAGCAAGTGGGATCAAAGTCGATTAATCAATACGCGTATTTTTTGACCTGAACCTCATCCCACTCTAGGCCTGAACCTGGCACCGCGCGCAACACCGCCTGGCCCCCGCTGATCTCAAGCGGAGTCTTGAGTATAGGATTGGCCCAATCCACATATTCAAGCCAGTGTGCGGTCGGCGTGACGCACATTAAATGCGCGCTCACTTCCGGAAACAAATGCGTCGACATCGGTAACGCCGCTGCATCAGCAATCGCTGCAGCGCGCAGCCAGCCGGATACCCCACCAATACGCTCTAAATCAGGCATGACATAGTCGCTAGCCTGCGCAGCAATGGCTCGCGACATATCGCGAGAGCCCCAATAGTTTTCACCAATTTGCACAGGCGTCTTCAGTGCAGCCGCCACGCGTGCACAGCCCGCATGATCATCTGCACGTACCGGCTCTTCAATCCAAGTCAACCCTAAATCATCGAGCGCGTGACCACGACGAATTGCTTCGCTTGGATCCAAGCCCTGGTTGTAATCTGTCATCAATTGCGTACCCTCAGGCAGAGCACCTTTCACCGCCCTCACAGCGGCGACATCGTCACTCAATTGCGCATAACCAAGACGCAATTTCATCGCTGAAAAGCCACCCGCTAACAACTCGTTGGCCTCACGCGCTAAGGAAGTTAAATCCGCCTGCTGTCCCGTCAAGCCCAAACCACAGCTGTTGTATGCCGTAATAGGTTTGAGTTGCCCACCTAACAAACAAGCAAGCGGTTGATTGGCCTGAATGGCCAGGGCATCCCATACGGCCATATCGATACCCGCGATGGACATCCCTACCAAACCGACCGCACCTAAGAGCGTAAAGCGTTGATTCAGCAGACGTTCGATTTCAAACGGTACAAGCGGTTGCCCGACCAACAGGCTTGCCATATCTTCGAGCAAAGCGACTTGCGCTTTGAGCGCCAGAGGCGTGACGCAAAATAAATAACTGCGCCCCACCGCCCCTTCAGAGGTCGTGAGATCAATCAATACCATTGGCGCCTGGCTAACGGCACCCGTTGACGTTTTCAAGGGGCGCTTGATCGGCGCAAAGACCGCGCGCGCGGTCAGTGAACGAATGGTTGTCATGAATGACCTCCGAAGGAAAACGATGGTTATTTCAGTTTCGAAAACTCAGTGGGCTTCAAAATAGTGCGCGACACCCCAGCCAGCAAGGCGCCATCTTTTTCAGACGCTGCGCGAGCCGCTAACCATTTGGGATCGGCCATAAACGTTGCTGAAGCACGATCACGATGATTCATATCGTCCCACTCAAGCATGTAATAAAAATCGTTGGTGTTCTCACCGATATCAACGGTCCAAAAACCGACTGGGCGAAAATCATGGTTTTTCCAGATTGGCACCGTGTGGTTGGCAAAACGTTCAATCAGGGCAGGCAACTTGCCCGGGGCAGCGTGATAAACGCGAAGTTCATAAATCATGGTCTTGTCTCCGTGGTTTTTAAAAAGTTCTGAAGCCTGATCATAACCAGAACTCAGCTTGCACGAACCGGAATATACTGTTTTCTTGTTTATGGGCCTGATGCCCATTTTTTCTATCAAAAGGTAGCCAAACGTGACTGAATTGCAAAAAATCGATACGACACTGGGCACTGGTACTGAAGCCACGCCAGGTAAACAAGTTTCTGTCCATTACACCGGCTGGCTCTTTGATGCCTCAGCCGCAGATCAAAAAGGCGCAAAATTTGACAGTTCGCTTGATCGCGGCCAGTTATTTGATTTTCCGTTAGCCGCAGGCCACGTCATCCGGGGTTGGGATGAGGGCGTTGCCGGCATGAAGATTGGCGGCAAACGCACCCTGATCATCCCGCCTGAAATGGGCTACGGTGCACGCGGTGCGGGTGGTGTGATTCCTCCTAATGCCACCTTGGTCTTTGAAGTTGAACTCCACGGCGTCGAATAACGCGCCGTCTTCAACATAAGACGAGAATGAAACACCTCACCGTCGGCTTATTCTTACTTTTATGCACAGTGATCGCCCAGGCACAGCCTGCCGCGATTCGCCTAATGGTTGGATTTCCTGCGGGGGGTGGCACCGACGCGATTGCGCGTTTATTGGGCGAGCATCTTAGTCAAAACTTAGGGCTTAGCATCATTGTTGAAAACAAAGCCGGTGCAGGCGGACAGATCGCCGCTCAAGCGCTAAAGACTGCAGCCAAAGATGGTTCGGTACTCTTTTTATCGCACGATCATACGATTTCAATCTTGCCTTTGGTACTCAAAAATCCAGGGTTTCAGCCTCAGCAGGATTTTGTTCCGGTCGCAGGCTTTGCCTCATTCGCCAACGGCCTGGCAGTATCAGGTGGTTCGCCCGCCACATCTTTTAAACAGTACATTGACTGGTTGCAAACGCAAGAGCCCGCTAAGCGAGCAATCGGCGTTCCAGCCCCCGCCTCGGTCCCAGAATTTTTAGTCAAAGCCATCGCTGCGCACACTAAACTTGACTTGCAAGCGATCCCCTATCGTGGGAGCGCGCCGATGCTCACCGATATGCTGGGTAACCAAATTTCTGCTGGCGTGGCGTCAGTGCCCGACTTTATTGAATACATTAAAGCCAATAAGGTGCGCATGGTGGCCGTCTTAGGCAGCCAGCGACAGCCGCTGCTGCCCGACGTTCCAACCTTGACTGAACTCGGCTTACCGGGTTTTGAAGACTTACCGTATTACGGAATCTTTGCCCCGATCGGCACCCCGCAAACAATTATTGAGCGTTATTCAACCGCGCTTGCAAAAACCATCGCTCAGCCTCAGGTTCATGAGCGCTTGCAGGCGTTAGGTTTAACGGTCGAATTCATGTCGTCTGAAGTGCTCGCTCAGCGCGAGCGCGCCTACTCGCAGAGTTGGGCGCGTTTGATTCGTGAAAATAACTTGGTTGCGCCCTAGAAAAATACGGGTCATATACTCAGCGCTGCCCGCACCTCAACGTAGCGCACCATCAACATAAAACCAGCGTCCGTCTTCTCGTACAAAGCGACTGAGCTCGTGCAATCGCGTCGGAAGACCTTTTAGACGGCTCGAAGCGACGAACTCAACTTCTGCATGTTCAGGATCAATGAGGCGATAAGCACGAACGTCGAGCCCAAGCCATTTCACGTCTTGTTCAAACGTCAGCTCTAACGGGCGCGTTGTTTGATGCCAGGTGTTTTGAAGGTAATCAGCACGTTCAAGTACAAAAGCGCTGTAGCGCGAGCGCATCAGATACTCAGCACTCGGGGCGGGGGTTGTATCAAAATGATCAAGATAGCGCTCGCAACACTTGGCG
>CAIYCP010000404.1 GCA_903924715.1 uncultured beta proteobacterium | reverse complement strand
GACATCATCGCGCGCGTGGTCGCCGAAAAACTCTCGACCTCATTGGGCCAAGCGGTCGTGATCGATAACAAGCCTGGCGCTTCAAGCAACATTGGGACGGATGCCGTAGCCAAAGCGGCCCCCGACGGTTACACCATCGGCATCGTACCCGGTAGCCATAATATTAATAAGTTTCTTTTCAAAAACCTAACTTGGGATCCTGAGAAAAGCTTTGAGCCAATCATCTATTCTCACGTTGTACCGCTGATCTTTTCAATCAGTCCGCAGATCCCGGTCCAAACCCTGCCTGAACTTATTGCCTGGATGAAAGCGAATCCAGACAAAGCTAAAGTTGCCACCTCGGGTCGGGGTAGTGCTCAAGATATGGCAGCCCTGATGTTTCGGATGGCGACTGGCGTTGAGATGCTCTTGATTCCATATAAAGGATCTTCTGCTGCCCACCCTGATTTGCTTGCGGGGCGCACTGCACTTTACATCGATACCATCAGTGCCATTCAGACCCAACTTAAAGCCGGCAACGTGCGGGGTATCGCCGTATCCACACTCAAACGTACGGCTGCATTACCTGAGCTACCTACAGCCGATGAGCAAGGTTTAAAAGGTTATGACGCCAATACCAACGGTGGGTTTTTAGCGCCAGCAGGGACGCCCCAAGCCATCATTAAAAAACTCAACCTTGAAATCAATGCGATCTTCAAGCAGCCCGACGTTCGGCTTAAGCTAGAGGCTGCTGGCATCGAGATTCAAGGCGGCACCCCTGAAGATTACGCTGCCGTCATAAAATCGGATCTTGCGAAGTGGAGCAAAGTCACTCAGGCGGCCGGTATCGTGGCCGAGTAAATCAAAATTCTAGAATCGCAAAAAACAAGGCTGTAAAAAAATATGACTTGGGCAACGACTACTGACAATATCCGCCTGTACTACGAAGAAGCAGGCAGCGGCACCCCGATTGTTTTTGTGCATGAGTTCGGCGGTGACTGGCGCAGCTGGGAGCCCCAAATGCGTTACTTCGCGCGACGCCATCGCTGCCTTACTTTTTCTGCGCGCGGTTTTGCTCCGTCTGACATTCCAAAAAACGCGACTGCTTATTCGCAACGGCAAGCCGTTAACGATATTTTGTCAGTGATGGATGCCGCCAAAGTCGATCGCGCTCACATTGTGGGCTTATCGATGGGCGGTTTTGCGACCTTACATTTTGGCCTGAATGCGCCCGACCGTGCACTTTCGTTGACAGTAGCCGGTGCGGGCTATGGTGCTGAAAAACAAAATGAAGATTATTTCAGAGGGCTGTCGCGCGAAGTCGCCAAACAGTTCGAAACACTTGGTAGCGAAACGTTTGCGAAAACCTATTCGCTAGGGGCCTCGCGCGTGCAATATCAAAACAAAGATCCACGCGGATGGCAAGAATTTGCGATACAACTAGGAGAGCATGACAGCACAGGTAGCGCGAACACCATGCGAGGCGTGCAAGCCGAGCGCCCCTCTATTTATGATCTTGAAGCCGACCTTAAAAAGATGACTGTGCCAACGCTTATTATGGTGGGCGATGAAGACGATCACTGTTTACAACCTGGCATCTTCATGAAAAAAACGATCCCTGCTAGCGGGCTGATTGTGATGCCCAAGACGGGTCATACGCTTAACCTAGAAGAACCTGAGCGCTTCAACCGTGATGTCGCCGAATTTATCGCGACGGTCGAGGCCGGACGCTGGCTCACACGCGATGCGCGGGCACTGGGCTCAGAGATCATGAAAACGTCTTAACTATTTACAGGCGCACCAAAAAGATTGAGGCATCTACTGAGTAGCCAAACCTGTATTAAAAACATTTTTGTCGGCGACACTTGAGCAGTCATTTCTACCGTTCATACACAACGATGCGCGCTTGTTATAGAAATACATCATCTGCTTGCTGTAAAAAAGAGCCGTCCACTGGTTCATGAGCGCAACATCCACTTCGGGTGCAAATCGAGGTATCCATTCCCATAAGCGGGTTGTACTTTCCTCAATCAAGTGTCCGCTATTTTTATAATTGCCATGCAAGCCTACTGTCGACTCATCACCATCAAGTTTTCGAGTGATGCCACCCAGCCACATGCGTGAGCATGAGGACAAGCAAAATCCCTCAATCACTGTTGAGATTTTATTTTTTCGAATCGTCTCTCCGACGCAATAACCAGTATTTGCGTTACCGCCATTAGAGTTGCTGAGCACAACTAGAGTAATTGGGCCGTCACTAATAATTTTCTTGAGCTTATCGCATTCGCCACCCACAACAGTCCCAGACATGTGAACCGTTGTACCCGTGACCGAGATCTCCATTGACGCAGCACATTGGCAAAATAGGATCATCAGCGTGCCGATAGTTTTATTAATCATTTTTATTCACTTATTTGTGATTAAAGAGGCGTATCTCTCGGGTTCGCTCGTGGTCAAGCTTGGCAAAGCAAGCGAGAGTACATGTCGAGCGGCTGAAATTCAGGCAATGACCATGTTACCTGCGCTTGAGTCAGCACCCGAGAACGTCGCAGAGATGCGGCCAGCGCTTGATCGCTTTACCCGGCTAATCATCCCCGATCTCATGCCAGTGTGTGTCGCCGTGCAGCAGCTGCTGCACGCACGCTAAAAGGGATTGATCGGATCAAAGACCTTTTAGTTTTAACGCCAACTTTGACCGAGGGATCAAGTCAAGCATAAACAGCGAGATAAATTGTCTTAATTGCGACTGATCTTGCAGCGCTAAAGCATCCTGGAGTGGTGTATTTAAATCTTCGCTATACCCTTTGATAGAACGGCTGACGCCATCATCCAGATCATGAAACGCCATCGACCAATCTGAGAACTCTTGTTGCTGTTGACCACCTTGATACAAGATTTCGAGGCGATGATGACGAGGATCTGCTTCAATTTTTTTATAGAGCCGCCTGACATCACTTTCTTTACCTTCAAGAACCTGTAAGAAGAAAGGATCTTTAAACAACAACATTCCTGCTATGTTATTTTTTTGATTATTTTTTCTAAACTGAACAAGCAAGCTTGCGAGTTCTGACTGAGTCTTCGGCGTGATGGCGGTACTAACATAAATCAAGGCAAACACTTCAGATGCATCTGCAACGTCTTTATTAACTTGGACTGTCATACATGGCTCGTTATTTTAATCAGCACCGCGTTTCATCAGTACCAAGCGGTCGTTGATCTTAAAGGCAAAAACCACTTCTGTCACCTCAAGAAGTCTTACTCTCGCGCGCGCTAGACCAGCGACGCAGCATCGAGCAAGCAATCAGCTATTCGCCATCATTCGTATCAAGCGAGCAACTCAAAACCGGATTCAGCAGGGGCAACCACACCTACAAAAATCAGGGGTTCTGTGCCGTGGTTATAGACGCCATGTACGGCACCGGTCGGAGCAATGACAATGTCCCCTGCTTTAATGATCTTCGTATTGCCTTCTTTATCTAACTGATAAGTACCAGTACCAGAGATAATCACCCAAGTGTCTTGGCCTGTCGGGTGCGCGTGCGCGGGCAAATGTTGCCCAGGGTTGACATGCCACGCAACGATCGCGGTGTCTTCCGTACGAGAGACCACCGATCTGACAGGCTCTAGGTCGGAAGGCTGCAAAAAATCGGCAAGGGTGAAAATGCGTTCTGTTGACATGGTTGCGGCCTCAAAGAAGTCAGTGATTGGTCACTGCAGCTTAAGCAATTTGTGTGCCATGTAGCGGCGCACATTATCTTAAAAAAGCACCCAAAGTGACCACGCTCGCAAACGTATCTTAATTATCACTTAGGTGCCGGAGGTTTTGTCTCTAAAAATGATGGTCGTGCAGAAATCGCTTCAAACCAGTTATTCAACTTTGGATGACTGGAGCGCCATGAAAAATCAGGTATCAAATCCGCAAAACCCAAGGTACACCCAAACACAATTTGCACCATATTGAGTTGGCCGTGAAACAAAGGATGATTGATTTGTTGTTCCCAAAGATTCAGTAGACGATTCGCACGATCAGTTTCGTGAAGAACGATTTTGGGAGATTGCTCGTTAACAGGTCGCCACTTTTCTCGCCCCAGTACCGCCAAGCCATCAAGCGTGCTGCGCACTAGCGCCTCAAGGCGTCTGGCCTCAAAGCCTGCCTCACCCGCAACCAACGCAAAACTGGGATGGCCCTCAAGATGATCAAGGTAAGAACAGATCAAGCCCGAATCTTCAAGTCCGAGACCGTCATCGCACACTAGATATGGCACCCTGCCCGAGGGGTTAATTTGATAGTAGGGGCTATCAGTTGTGCGCGTCTTGGCCGAAATCACTTCAACTTTTGCCGACAACCCTTTCTCAATCACTAGAATGCGTGCGATTCGCGCGTAAGGTGAGCCTGGGCTAATGTAGAGTTGCATGTAGGTTCCTCTTGAATATATTTTTGACTAGACACAACACTTACTTCGGCACTCTCAACATCGCGCAAATTTTGTTGCCGATTGGATCACGCAAATAGGCGAGATACAGTTTTCCGGCAGGGCCTTCACGATAGCCAGGAGGATCTTCACAGGTTGTGCCACCATTTGCAACGCCAGCGGCATGAAACGCATCGACCTGCTCTGGCGATTGCGCTAAAAAGCCGATCGTACCGCCGTTAGCTGGCGTAGCCGCTTTGTTATCAATAGGCAGTGTGAACGCAAAGACCCCTGTGGGCGTGCGGTAGAAGTAGCGAATATCTCGGTTGATGACCCCCGGCGCAATACCCAAGACAGAAAACACTGCGTCATAGAATTTTCGCGATACTTCTAAATCGTTTGCACCTACCATTACATGACTAAACATATTTACCCCAAGAATCGTTTTTTAGATCAATAAGCGTAACCCAAAATGACAGACTTCAACAAAGCCGTGTAGCCTTATGATAGGCTGTTGAGTCTCAAACTCCATTTCTCGACTAGGCAAACCACTCTGTCGTCTTCAGGTTCAACAAATATGATTGGGACTAGGTCGCGATTCCTTTGGCTGACGTTGCTGGCGTTTACGGCAATTATTCAAGCCCAAACGACTGCAGTCGGTGCCAGTTCCTTCAATACGATGGCTCTGATTTCAGAGGGCTATTTCGCGATGGGTTCTAACAATGGACCCGATGATGAAAAACCAGAGCATCGTATTTTTGTGAAATCGTTTTTTATTGACGTGCTTCCAGTCAGCAATGCTGATTTTGCGAAATTTCTGAATGCGCGAGGCTTACGAAATCATCTAGGTGAGTCGTTTTATGATGACGATGATCGTGATGCCAGAATTCATCAGCGAGACTCAAGCTGGCAAGCGGATCTGGGTTACGCAACGCACCCCGTCAATGAAGTGAGTTGGGTAGGTGCGCGTGAGTACTGCAATTGGTTGAATAAGCGATTGCCGACAGAAGCAGAATGGGAAAAATCCGCACGCGGAACTGATGGAAGAAAATATCCGTGGGGCAATTCAAAGCCGAATCACAATCGGGCGCTGTACGGTGCAGCCTACAACTCGTCTGCACCGGTTGATGCGTTTCCAGAAGGGGCAAGTCCCTATGGAATTTTAGACTTGGCTGGCAATCAATGGGAATGGATGTCTAGCGCCTATCGGCCCTACCCCTACAAAGCTGACGATGGACGAGAAAATCAAACTCCTGGTCCAGTTCGTTCTACGCGCGGTGGCGGACATGATTCGAGCGAAGAAGAGATCACGACAACCCAAAGAGGTAGAAATTTATCTCGCAATCCAAAAGCGGGGCATCATAATATTGGTTTTCGCTGCGCAAGTTCGTCAAAAATAGATTGAAAGATACGCAACAACCGGGTTAAAACTTCCAGAGATATTGCGTAGGATTATCGGGACAAGGCCCGAACTGGCAAACCATCACTGAGCTCACCGTATTGGCTGCAGCCAGAGCAAAAAATAAAACAATGACTGCGGTCGCGACAAACCCAGAGACACCGCGATTGAGCTGTTTGTCGGGTTGACGATCGATACAAAGCATCACTGCGCAAAAAACCATCGTGACGACGAAAGAGATAAAGCTCCAGGTATAAAAATGCAAGCCAAACAAGGCAGAACCATACCCCTGATCGCCAGGTGCAATGTGTAAGAGAATTTGTCGCATAGAGGTCGCGGCGCCCACTAAGGCCGAGGCCAGGATCATTGCATAGTGAACATTTGATGCGCCAAAACGAATATTGAGCATCATGCCAATACCGACCAGAGTGAGGGCGACTCGTTGCAACTGACAGAGCGGACAAGGAAGCTCGTTAAAGGCAATTTGATAATAAAACGCTGCGAGTAGCGAACCGCAAATTGCGAGCAAGGCCAACAGATTGAGCTGGCTCGATAAAGTGACGGTGAGCTTGCTGGGCGAGTTTGTCAAGTTGTTCATGGCAACCTCTAAAGCGAAATATTGAGTTTATCGGTCATATGAAATTTCATCCAAATCAAATAAATGATCAACGAAATGAACCAGACGCCAATCGCCTGTTTACGAAGCCCCCGCATGCTGAGCGCAATCGCAATGAAGGTGGTTAGAAAGGGCAACATCATGATCATGGCTAGGATTCTTTTAAGTGATGGTGAAAAACGACTCAATTTCTTTTATAGACCTAATACCCGTTGTAATCAGGTTTTTACGAATTCTGTCGAGCATGATAGCTATCTAGACCCGTTGCCACCCACCAACCAGAGTGCAGTCGGACCGAACAATTTAGAGATACGGTGGCGATGTTTTGCAAAGAAACGATAGCCTACCGCAAGCAGCGGGGCCAGAGTCTTGCGAGACAGCACCCAAGCCAGTGCAGGAAGCTCAGCGCGCCGATATGCTTCACTAAATACGCTAGGCCCTTTGATCACGGATCCGTTATCGAATTGCCCATACATTTCGGCGAGCGCTTGTGCACAGCTTACTCCCACAGTCCGTTCATCATAGAGTTCAGAGTTGATGTCGACAAAAGCGAGCAGACCCGCTTGATTTCGACGTGACAAGAACACAATCTCTGCCTGGCACAGAGGGCACTTGCCATCAAAAAACAAGGTGAGTCTTGGCAAAGCAATTTTTTTCAAAAGACCCTCCGACGTTTAATAAGTTGGCGAACGCGTTTCTACTCAATGTTACGCGCAACTCTGCGACTGCGCCGCCACAAACCGCGTTCGATCGTGGGTTCACAATCCATTGGATCAGTTTTTGGTGCAGTTGGTGGCACGTTGAAGACGAGTCATACGCAATAAAAAAATCGTGTACAAGCGTACACCAAAAACCATCAAACGCAGCCCTGCCGCCACACACTGTCGTTCTGCAGTTCACGCCAGGCAATGACCTGTGTAGCTTTGGAGAACACGGATTCGATTTCCACCGATTCAATTGGGTCGGTGGGCAGCTCGGGTAGGATGACCCGACTGACCAAGAAGTGTTTTTGTTTGGCTATGGGCATCACTGCCGTCCATTTGGTCAACAGCAGTTTCTTGGGGTTCAGGGGATTCATAAGAGTTGGTCAGCGTTTATTTAGTGGGAGGGCGAAAAATCATCGCGTGTAGGCGTGCCCAGGTGCAAACTTAAGGTGAGGACTATTAAGCAAATTAGCTGACACGGTCGAGCTTAGCTCAAGAGCATTTTGCCCTTGGCTAGTTGAAATTGAGCTTGCAAAGAATTCAACTGATAGTTACCATTGATATACACCATAAAGATAAGAGAAAAGCCATGGATACCGCACGCATTTTTCAATCGGGGCGAAGTCAGGCAATCAGATTGCCTAAAGAGTACCGCTTCGCGGGCACAGAAGTAAAAGTTAAGCATGTAGGCAACGCGGTTTTATTGATGCCCTCAGATCAACCCTGGGGCATCCTACCGACAGCACTGTCTTTGTTTGAGCCCGGCTTTAAGCTCGAAAGATCTCAGCCAGATGAGCAAGTCAGAGAAACCCTGCTACCATGATTTTGCTCGATACTAATATTTGTATTTACATCATTAACCAAAGACCTGCTCACGTGATTGAGAAATTTCAAAAATATCGCGCTGGGGATTTGGGGGTATCTTCAGTTGTCGCTGCTGAACTTGCATACGGCGTAGCGAAGAGCGGGTCGCAAAAAAACCATGATGCCTTAGAAATGTTTTTGGCGCCCTTTGAAATTTTACCGTTTGACGAGAAGTGCGTCTGGGCCTACGGTGAATTACGCAGCCACCTAGAACAACGTGGAGAACCGATCGGCTCTCTGGATACGCTCATTGCTGCGCACGCTTTAAGTCTGGATGCTCTTTTGATTACAAATAATGTGAAAGAGTTTGCAAAAGTGCCGAAACTTAAACTTGATAACTGGGTTACCTAAACTCCCCTACACCCTTCATCCAGCTTCATAGGATGACCCCATTGCGAGTCGCAATTTCCTGGATGGGCTGAGACTTTAAATTCGGGGCTTTGAGAATCACGTCAACCTTGCGACCATTCATTGCACGAGATACGCGACTTGCTACCCTAGCCCCCAATAGTCCCGGTTCATCGACAATGCTTCCCACCTCTATCATTAGGTCAACATTGCCACCTTTGGCACGATCGTCGACTCTGGAGCCAAATAAGGTGACGCGCACGATATCACCAAGCACTTTTTGAGCAGTGTGACAGATCATCTCAATTTGCGTTGACCTGACGTTGAAATTGCCTGATAAATTCACCATAACGATCGCCCTGCTCTTTATTCAAGACGACTTCGCCACATGCAGGACAAAAATCCCCCTTCACCGCAGGAATTGTTGTCGCATCACCTTTATAAATATAGGGTACGTCGCGTGTGTCATGGATCAATTCAGCGGCACCACAGCATGGGCACTTCGTGCGCCGTTGGCCACTTCAAACTCCCCCACCTTTGGCCGGTCAAACTCCCCCAGGCAGGATGGGTTAATTATCAATCAACAGTGCCATCGCGCGCAAGGCGCGCGGTGGCTTCTTTAAGTCGGTAGCTTTTTCCTTCAAACTCCAAGAGCACTGAGCGGTGCATGAGTCGGTCCAGAATCGTGCCACTCATTGTGTTGTCGCCTAGATACTTGCCCCAATCCTGAACAACTCGGTTTGAGGTGACAACGATGCTACGGCGCAGTTTGTATCGCTGATGGACGACTGATTGCAACAGCTCGGCTGA
Organism: uncultured beta proteobacterium; assembly: GCA_903924715.1. GTDB lineage: Bacteria > Pseudomonadota > Gammaproteobacteria > Burkholderiales > Burkholderiaceae_B > Zwartia. The sequence continues at coordinate 4,212 of CAIYCP010000404.1, read as the reverse complement.
CGCGTCAGCAATGCGTCGCGCCAGGAATAGATCATCGAGTACCAAGAGGTCTGGTTCGAGTAGGCTTCGCATTATTTTGTTTTGTTCTTCCGGCTTGGACAGGCTGTATTTGGCAAACGCACTATCGGCTTCAAGATACAGTACGTCATATCCTTGTAGCGTGGCCTGATATGTCACCGCCTTGGCGACATGACTTTTACCCGTGCCGGGTTTACCGATAATCAAGGCATTGGCCCCATCGCCAACAAACTTTAGCGTATGCAGTTCAAAGCACGCTGCCCTTGGAAGCTTTGGATTAAACCGCCAGTCAAAGTCGTTGAGCGTTGCACGTTCATCGAGCCCAGACTTTTTGTATCTGCGATCCATCAGGCGCGAGCGGCGCCGATCAAGTTCGTCTTGCAGCACGAGCGAGAAGGTTTCAATAAATGGTTGCTGGGACGCCTGCGCTTGAACAATCCGAGTCTCAAGCGTAGCCCCGATTCCTGATAACCGCAGTTCTCGCAGTGTGCGATCAATCTCTGTCATGGTCATGGTCATTTAGTTAGACTCCTTATGGTTAAGTAATAGGTTGGCACTGCGCTGAGCGCCTAATGTGAACAGGTCGGCATAATCCTCACCTCCTCGTATGAGGGGGTGCTCCTGCGTGAGCATGAGTTCGTTCTGAAGCGGAGCATCGAGCAAAGCCAGCGCCTCGGCGGTTAGGCGTTCAACTAACGCTTTGATAACCTTGTAACTATGGATGCCATCGTGCAGCGCCATCTCACAGGCCTGCTCAACGAGGCGACGAGGCAGGCTTCTGACTAACCCCACGATTCCCCAAAGCTTGCGTTGCCCGACACGGCCTTCTTGTTTGAATAATGTTTCGCACAGTTCGTGGGTCGCAGGCCCAATTGCCTGCGCCTGACGCAAGATCGCCCGTGTCTCGCGCGAGGGATTAAAGATCCGCTCTTCGTCTGGCAGCACCACCGTGCCAGGGCGATCGACAAGGGTATGCGTACGCAGCAGCACTTGCGTTGTTAGATCACGGATCTCGAGATGGTGGTCAAACAATCGAACCAGCACGCGATCACCAATCTTGGCTGGGCGTGCAGCGTAGCTGCTGTGACTAACCCGAATGCAGGAGTCATCACACACTGAGCGCTGCTCTTCTTTGAAGTAACGAACCCCTGTAAGTGGTAACGCTTTCAGATAGGGACGCTCTGCCTGGAACATGGCTTCGACCTGCTTTTTGTGACTGCCGTGGATTCGCTGTGCAGCCCAACGGGTTTCCCAGTGTTCGAGGAATTCGTTTTGCTCCTCAAGGGATTCAAACCGTCGTCCTTTAAGCGCTGTGGATTGCGTGTGGCCAATTGCATTCTCGACACTACCTTTACGATTTGGATCACGGATTCGAGCCGGATCACCCACGACACCGTAGTGAGCCAGCGCCATAGCGTAGACTCGATTGAGTTCGGGCTCATAGAGGTCTGGTGTGATGACGCCTTCTTTGAGGTTATCGAGCACCACATATTGCGTGGTGCCGCCAAAGTAGCGCCAAGCTTGTTCATGTAACTGCGCCCAAACCTCCTTGCTGGACTTCCAGACGACGCGCCGAAAGCTACGCCCCGAATACCGTAGCGTCATCACAAACAGGCGTGGCCGCTTATACCGCTGCGTACCTAGCACTTTGGTCGGTGCGCCTTCGCCATAATCTACTTGCGCCTCTTCGCCCGGTGCAAACTCAAGCCGATCGAACTGAACCGGATCGACTTCGCGTAACTTACCCGCAAAGCGCTTGACGCTGTTGTAGCCACCGGTGTACCCAAGCTGATCGACCAAGTCTTGATATATGGCGGTGTAATTGCGACGTAGCCGCAGTTGCGCGACGATGAACTCGCGGTACGGCTCGCACGCCGAGCTCGAACTGGGGCTTGCCAAAGCCGGTGGCCGGGGTGGGGGAATTTGAACTTCGGAGCCGGTGGCCACCCCGGGGGAATTTGAATGCTCGACTAGCCAACGTTGTGCATAGCTTCGGATTGTTTTGCGGTCGATACCAGTGACGCGTGCAATCTCATGCTGGCTCGTTTTAGCGGCCAGCAAGGTGTAAATCGTCGTTTGTAAGTGCGGTTTCAAGACGTTCAATCCAGTTCCCCTCAGTCGAGGGGTAAAGATAACGTCCTGCCAGGGGCTGAACTGTGGCTAAAACTTGGGCGATTGGCCCTAATTTACAGCCCGTTCAGGTGGGGGAGTTTGACCTGGCCAGAGATGGGGGAATTTGACCGGCCAACGGGGGCATAGCTGAATCAAACAGCGTCAATCATCCGCCTCATCCATAAATATAACTAAAGGTGACGATGATGCGATTACTAGAATTTACCAGTGCTGAAGAACAGTTGGGTTTGTTACGAAAAATTTTTGATAAGACTTGGACTGCGATTGCGGATGAAGCTGCTGAACAGAAGCAGCAACAAGAGCTTGACCGTATAGCTGCAAAGAGCAAACCCAAAGCGAAAGGTTCTGCGCCGCGTACACCAAGCCCAACGCCGCCGCGTAAGCCGCGCCCGCCAACTAATAATAAGCCAGCGACGCCTAGTGCTAAGCCAACGGAAATACAAAAAGCCTACGCGAAGGGGCAGCAGCAAGCTGCGGCAATTTCGGCGAAAAATAAACAAGCAATGACGCAGCAGCAACAAGCGGCACTGGCTCAACAGCAGCAAGGGACGGCTGCAACACCGCTCGTTCCACAGCAATCCACTCGTCCTTATCCAGCTGCAGTTGGCCGTATGCGATAGGGCGTTGAGTGGTGTTACTTAAGTAACGCTGCCAGCACCCAGTCAATATCTATACTAAAAGTAAAATTACTGTGGTATCGGCTTTTGATTTGAGCCGACCCCCAGCCATGTCTGGCAATGCTGACACATGTCCGTCTTAGTGGTAATTAGACCGTCGCACTTTGGACAGCTAGCTGGAGTACCTCGCGTCGCTGCAGCTTTCCAGCTATTTTGTGTTTCATTAATAAATGCTTCTTTCATCAGTTCTTTTTTCTTAATGGCGTCTTCATGTGTTTCCGCCGCAAGCTGAGCGACACGCTGTTTTAAGTATTCAGCCTTTGCCTTGTTCTCGTCTCCGTTTGTGCCAGCGAAACACTTTGCCCATAATCCAAGTTTCCTATCACTAGAATCCACCTCTTTTGCTGCTTGTTCCCAAAATGCGTCTTCGTTCGTAGCGACTGATACTTTGACTTCCGTGGCTTGAGTATTGGGCTTGACTTGTACTGAAGACCCCGTATACGAAGCTCTACCTTCTTTCAGTTCTTTCTTAAGTTTGTATTGACGCCGAAAATAACTTATTGCAAAGCCCGCCGCATAAAGCATGATGATGTTAAGTATTACAACCGCATAAAAATCAATACTGTTTTGATTTGGTTTATGTGGCACGATGATAAAAGCGAGGGCAGACAACATAGTGGCGAATCTATGTGCACCAACTACGGGTGCTTCGCTTGATTTATTTATAACTATGGCAGACAAGACGAGCCAATAAACAATGGCTTGTACGATTCTTACGCCGAATTCTTCCATCGTCAGTCCTATATATTCTGTAGGTAGCTTTAAGAGATGTTAACTGTTCGTGTGCAACGTAGGCGTTAATCGGTTCAAGATAGGCTAACTTCTGTAGGGTTTTAATATGGGTTTTAGATTGGAGCCAGCGCCCAGCCAAGCGTTGCAATGACTGCATGCTTCAGTTGTGGTTGTAATCCAACCCTTACATTGAGGGCATTCCGCAGGTTTTCCTATTGCTTCTATGCGAGCTGCCTCCGCTGCATCACCTGCAGCTTTCACTTGCGCTGCAATTTTTTCAGCTTGAGCAGTCAATTGAGCTACTCGCAGTTTTAAATAGCCTACTTTTGTCTTTGCATCATCTCCGTCTGCTTCAGCAAAACACTTAGCCCATAATCCTTCGTTGCGATTAAGCGAGTTCATCTCTTGCGACGCGAACGCCCATATCTGCTCTTCCGTGCTAGTTGCAGTCAGCCCAGTAGCAGATGACATATTGGATTGCGACGTGGCCGCTGAGCTAGTTTTTGTAATAGTTGGAGGGTTTTGCGGTGTTTTATTTTTAGCTGCAGAGATGATTTCACCTCTATTGCTGGGTTCTTGCGACTTATCCAAAATAACGATAGTGCCAGCAACTAAATCGTGTAGCGTCTGCTTGTTTTTTGTGAAGATAGAT